>NZ_JAAAYH010000206.1:0-15872 GCF_018035285.1 Streptomyces sp. MK37H
CATATCGATGCTGCGTGTGCGGGGGCGGGGAGGGAGGTCCGCCGGACACCCCTCAGCGGATCCCCCGGGCCTCAGCCCTCGGCGCTCGTGCTCTCGCGGTCGGCGGCGCGGTCGGCGCGGTCGGCGCGGGCCTTGCGGAGGTAGTACCAGGCCATGTTGGACGAGATACCGGCGATCAGGATCCAGACGATGCCGAGCCAGCTCCCCCGCGCGAAGGACACGACGGCCGCGGCGATCGCGAGCACGCAGACGGCCAGGGTGTAGAGGGCGAGGCGGGGCATGGGGTCGGCTCCTGTCGGGGGGTGTGTCACTCCCCGCCATTGTCCCCCATGCACCGCCGGAGGGGCCGGGCGCCCCGGGCGTGGGCAACCCGGGCGCCCCGGACGTGGGCAAGCCCGCGGGGCCGCCCTCAGACGTCCGTGACGCGCAGGCCCGCGTGGGCCTTGTAGCGGCGGTTGACCGAGATCAGATTGGCGACCAGGGACTCCACCTGGTGGGCGTTGCGCAGCCGGCCCGCGAAGACCCCGCGCATGCCCGGGATGCGGGCCGCGAGCGCCTGGACCACGTCGGTGTCGGCGCGCGACTCGCCCAGGACCATCACATCGGTGTCGATCTGCTCGACCTCCGGGTCCTGGAGCAGCACGGCCGAGAGGTGGTGGAAGGCCGCGGTGACGCGGGAGTCCGGCAGCAGGGCGGCGGCCTGCTCGGCGGCGCTGCCCTCCTCCGGCCGCAGCGCGTACGCGCCCTTCTTGTCGAAGCCCAGCGGGTTGACGCAGTCGATGATCAGCTTGCCGCCGAGCTCCTCGCGCAGCCCCTCCAGCGTCTTGGCGTGGCCGTCCCACGGAACCGCGACGATGACGATGTCGCTGCGGCGCGAGCACTCGGCGTTGTCCGCGCCCTCGATGCCGAGCTCCGCGCCGCCCAGCTCCCGCGCCGCGGTCTGCGCGCGCTCGGCGGCGCGCGAGCCGATGATCACCTTCTGGCCGGCCCTGGCCAGCCGGTAGGCGAGACCACGGCCCTGGTCGCCGGTGCCACCGAGGACACCGACGGTCAGGCCGGACACATCGGGGAGGTCCCAGGGGTCCTTGGCGGGCGCCTTCTTCGCGGGGGCGTCGGACGCGGAGTTCGTGGCATCAGGAGTTGTCATGACAGTGATCCTGTCACGCACCGCGGTCACCTTCACGGTGACGTCTCTTACGCTTTGACACTCCCCTCCGTCAGCCCTGTGCGCCAGTACCGCTGGAGTACGCCCATCAGCACCATCAGCGGCAGAACGGACAGGAACGCCCCACCGACCGTGTATTGGTACAGCTCCGGCTGCCGGTCCGCGTACCCCTGCCAGGACGTCAGACCGAGCTGGATCGGATAGAGATCGGAGTCGGAGAGCATGACCAGCGGCAGAAAGAAGTTGTTCCAGATGTGCACGAACTGGAACAGGAAGACGGTCACCAGCGCCGGGGTCATCAGCCGCAGCCCCAGCGTGGAGAAGATCCGGGCCTCCCCCGCGCCGTCGATCCGCGCCGCCTCCAGGAGCGAGTCAGGCACGGCGGCGGCCGCGTAGATCCGGCACAGATAGACCCCGAACGGGCTGACCACGCTGGGGATCAGCACGGCCCAGTAGGTATTGGCCAGGCCGATCTCGCTGAAGAGCAGAAACAGCGGGAGGGCGAGTGCCGTGCCCGGGATCAGCACTCCGGCCAGGATGACGTTGAAGATGCCCTCGCGGCCGGGGAAGCGGTACTTGGCCAGGGCGTAGCCGGCCGCGGCCGACAGCAGGGTGGCGGCGAGCGCGCCGACGCCCGCGTACATCAGGCTGTTGGCGAACCACCGGACGTAGATGCCGTCGTCGTAGGTGAGCACCCGGTGCAGATAGTCCAGCGGGTGCGGGTCGTGGAACCAGAAGCCGAAGGTGCCGAAGAGGTCGCTGCTGGACTTGGTGGAGGAGACCACGAGCCAGTAGACGGGGGTCAGGAAGTAGATGGCGGCGACGGTGAGCAGCGAGACGGTGATGATCCGGTGCCGCAAGGGGGGTTCCAGCCCCTCCCGGCCCTTCGCCGCGCGGTGGCGGCCCGCACCGGGCCGGTCGCCGGGCGGAGCCGCCTCGGGCCCCCGCCCGGGTGTGGCCTCGCCCCCGGCCTTGTCCCCGGCCTTGTCCCCGGGCTCATCGGCGACCACGCCGCCGGCCAGGTCGTTCGCCTCGGTCATCCGCTCTCGCCGTCCTTCCCCCGCTGTCCCACGAGCCTCAGGAAGCCGAAGGACAGCACGCAGGCGACGAGGGCGAGCAGCACCGCCTCGGCCGCGGCGATGTGCTGGTTGTTGCTGGTGAACGCCTCGTTGTAGGCGGCCAGATTGGGGGTGTAGCCGGAGTCGATGGAGTTGCTCAGCGGCTTGAGCACCTTCGGTTCGGCGAAGAGCTGGAGGGTGCCGATGAGGCTGAAGACGGTGGTGAGCACGAGCGCGGGCCGGATCAGCGGGAGCTTGATGTGCCGGGCCACCTGCCAGGCACTGGCCCCGTCGATCCGCGCCGCCTCGTACAGCTCGCCGGGGACGGCCTTGAGCTGGGCGATCAGCACCAGCATGTTGTAGCCGGTGAACTGCCAGGTGACGATGTTGGCGATGGACCACAGGACCGCCCCGCGGCCCAGGAAGTCCACGTTCCAGCCCATCGAATCGGCCATCTCCACCAGCGGGCTGATCCCGGGGACGTAGAGGAAGCCCCACAGGATCGAGGCGATCACACCGGGCACCCCGTACGGCAGGAAGAAGGCGGTCCGGAAGAAGCCCACCCAGCGCGCGGACGCCGCGTCCAGCAGCAGCGCCAGCGCGGTGGCGAAGGCGATCATCACCGGGATCTGGACGGCGCCGAAGAGCAGCACCCGCCCGAAGCCCGCCGTGAACCGGTCGTCCTCCAGGGCGTGGGCGTAGTTGGACAGCCCCGCCCACACCTGCTTGGTCTCCCCGCCGAGGCCGAGCGGCCCGGTGCGCTCGACCTTCAGCAGACTCTCGTAGAGGGCGTAGCCGATCGGGGCGATGAAGCACAGCAGGAAGAGGGCGAGGAAGGGCAGCAGGAACCCGGACGCCGCCCGGGCGCTGCGTGCCTCGGTCCTGGTGAGGCGGCGGGGGGCTCCTCTCATCCGCCTCACCCGGCCTTCACCTGGAGGCCCTTTTCCTTCAGATCGTTGATCGTCTGGCTCTGCACCTTCTTCAGCACGGAGCGGAAGTCGGACCCGTCCCCGATGGCCGCTGTGAAGGCGTCGCCGAGCCGCTGGTAGAGGGTGTCCGTGGCGGGGCCCCACTTCCAGCTGGTGTCCACGCCCTTGCTCGCCTCGTCGAAGACCTTGCTGTACTCCTGGCCGCCGAAGAAGTCCTTGTGCACATCGAGCTGGGAGGTGGTGTACCCCTGCTTGGCGCCCGGGGTGCCATAGCCGTTCTCGATCAGAAGCTTGATCGACTCGGGGTCGGTGTTGAGCCAGATCGCGAAGGCCAGCGCGTCCTTGGGGTACTTGGTCTTGGCGAAGACCGCGGTGGTGGAGCCGCCCCAGTTGGCGTAGGCGGCGTCGCCCTTCTTCCACTGCGGCATGGGCACCACGCGCCATGTGCCCGCGGTCTTGGGGGCGTTGCCGACCAGCAGGGCGTCGCCCCAGCTGGCGCCGAGCCAGGAGGCCATGTCGCCGGTCTGGACATCCTTGTACCAGGCGTTCTGCCGGTCCGGGATGGTCTTGATGAGCTTCCGGCGGACCAGCCCGTACCAGTAGTCGGCGACCTTACGGGTGGGCTCGTCGTCGATGGAGACGGTCCAGGTGTCGCCCTCGGTGCCGAACCAGCGCGCCCCGGCCTGCCAGGCGAGCCCCGCGAAGCGGTTGCCGTTGGTGGCCGAGAAGGTCTCGATCCAGGCGCCCTTCTTACGGATCGCGGTGGCCGCCGCCTCGTACTCGTCCCAGGTGGTGGGCGGCTCTATGCCCCACTTCTCGAAGAGGTCCTGCCGGATGAACAGGCCCATGGGGCCGGACGCCTGCGGTACGGCGTAGACGGCCTTGCCGAAGACGGATTGCTGCCACTGCCAGCCGATGAACTTGTCCTTGTGGTCGGCGACCCCGTACTTGGTCAGATCCAGCAGCCCGTTGTCGATGAGGAAGCTGGGCACGACCGGGTACTCGATCTGGCCGAGGTCCGGCGGATTGCCCGCCTTGATGGCGGCGTGCATCTTGGCGTACTGGGCGCCGTCGACGGCCGAGACCTTCTCGACCTTGACCCGCACCTCCGGGTTCTCGCTGTTCCACAGGGCGACGGGCTTGTCGATGCCCGGCACCCAGGACCAGAAGGTCAGGGTGATCTTCTCGCCCTTCTTGCGGCCCTTGGGCTCATCACCCCCGTCGTCGTCCGAGCCGCAGCCCGCGAGGGCGAACCCGGCGGCCGCGGCGGCCGCGCCGCCGAGGACCGCGCGGCGCGGCGTGCCGTGCGTCCAGGTGTTCCGGTTTCTTGCGGTGTCGCTCATACCAGCTCCTCCATCGGAATGCGCCGGAATGTGATGGTCGAGTAGGCGCTGAAGTCGCCGGTCTCGTAGAGCAGTCCGACCGTGGCGTCGTCGAGCCGGACCAGATCGGAGTAGGCGGCGGGCAGGCCGTTGACGGTGTGGCCGGTCCGCCAGGTGACGCCGCCGTCAAAGCTGGTGCGGACGGTCATCAGCGCCCGGTACGCGGGGTCGGCGGGGCCGGAGAAGAGCAGCGCGTCCGGCTCGCCGAGGTGCAGAACGCTGCACTCCACGACGGGGGCGACCAGACCGGCCTGCGGCCGGAAGGGGAGGTCCAGGGTGGCGCCGCCGTCGCCGGAGTGGGCGTCGGCGCGGGTGCCGGGCGCGGTGGCGTCGGTGCGGGTGTTGAAGTAGACGCGGCCGTCGGGGAGTTGGGCGGCGGTGGTCTCGTTGACGTTGACATAGCCGTCGGGGTTGTCGTCCACGTACCCGATCCGCCAGGTGGCGCCGTCGTCGTCGCTGAGCAGATCGTGCCCGCCGTTGTACCGCCCCTCCGTGCCGTCGTCGCCGGGGACGGTCGGGGGCAGGGAGTGGTTGCCGGGGATGACGATCCGGCCCGCGTGGGGGCCGTACCGCAACTGGAGGGCGTGACCGGGGGTGGTGGCGTACCAGCGCCATTCGGGCCGCTTGGTGCTCGCGGTGATCTCGCGGGCCTCGCTCCAGCTCGCGCCGTGGTCATCGCTGTACGTCAGCCACACCCGCCGCCCGTCGGCCGCGCTCACCTCGCCGCGCCGGATCCGGTCCTCGGTGGCGGAGGCGGCGCTGCGGATGTGCACCAGCAGGACGCGGCCGTCGTGCGGGCCGCCGTCGAGGACGACGGGGGCGGGGTTGCCCGCCGTTCCGTCGCCGTTGCGGGCGACGACCTGTAAGGCGCCCCAGGTCCGTCCGCCGTCGGCCGACCGCTTGAGCACGAGGTCGATATGGCCGTCGTCGGCGGAGGAGTCCACCCGGCCCTCGGCGAAGGCGAGGACGGTGCCGTCGTGGGTCAGCACGACTGCCGGGATCCGGTAGCTCGCATAGCCCTCGGTCCCCGCCCGGAACGGAACGGACACCTCGTACGAGCGTGCCGCCCCCGTGCCGACTGTCATCAGACCTCCCGATGCCCCGTCGCAATCGAGTGCCGAGTCAGATAAAAGGGACGTAGGACGTCCCTTGTGTGCGGCGACCTTAGGGTTTGCCTTACAGAGCGTCAAGAGACGGCGCATGAACAGTTGGAGACGCGGACGGAGGGCGCGTGGGCGCCGGGCGAGGAAAGGGTCTACGGCATGCCCGCCGCATATGCCTCGAACGGGTGAGCCGGACCCGAATCGCGCCCGCCGGGGCGCGGACCGGGGCAGGATCCGGATGCCATGGACGCCGTAAGGGTCGCGCTGCTGCGCGAAGTCCTCGCCGGAACGGAATGGCTCCAGGCCACCCGCCGCTTCGCGGGCTCGCTGCGGGCCGCGGTCGGGCCGCGCGAGGGGGGACTGCTGCTGGTCGGCAGCGAGAGTTACGAACCGTGGCACCTGGCCGCGCACCTCGACGACGAGGCGGCCTGGTCCGGGCTGCCCGAGCTGTCCCCCACCCTCGTCCGCCACCGGGTGCCGGAGGGCGGCGCCGTCCCCGCGCACCTGGCGGTCGGGCTCGGGCGGCTGGAGGGGGCGGGCCGCGGGGAGACCCTGCTGGTGGTGGCGCCGGGCGGCCCCGGGTCCGGGCTGCTGGAGCGGGTCAACGACGCCCGCCGGGGCGGGGCGACCGTGCTCGCCCTCGACGGCGGCGACGCCGAGCTGCACGCCCTGGCCCATGACGCGCTCTCCGCCCCCGAGGGCGGCGAGCTCGACCTCGACACCCTCCAGCACCTGGTCAGCGCGGCCGCCGGCGAAAACAGCCTGCCGCGTCCCGGCCGCCGCCGCTTCCAGGACCGGCTGGCCCGGCTGGCCGAACACTTGGCGGCGCCGCCACCGGCGCATTGGTGAGGGGCGTACGGACCGCGGCCCACGGGCCGCAATTCGGTTGGGTGGGCGTACGGGGCCTCGGTGTGGTGCGGCTGGCCGGCTGTGTGGCGTCGGTCGGCCCGCTGGCCCTGGCGCTGCCCCGGGCACAGCCGCCAGGCGCGTGAGTCCCGCGAGCTCCGCCCCGCCGCCTGCTGATCGTCAGGCGCCGTGCGCCCGACACCCGGGATAGCTCACGGCACCCGGGAAGCCTCAGCCCGCCGCCGGTGGCTCGCGCTCTCGCGCGGTCTCCATCGCGCGGGCAGCCTTCTCCGGGGGCGCACGGGCCGAGGCGGTCGGCGGCCCGGTCTCCGGACACGGCCGCTGCCCCCGGCGCCACGCACCGGGGAAGCTCTCCGCGCCCGGAGAAGTTCCCGCACCCGGTAAGGCTCACGGCACCGGGGGGAAGGCCCCGCCCCCTGGAAGTCTCAGTCCGTCGCCGGGGGCTCGTCGTCGCGCCAGCGCGGGTCGTTCCGCCACTCCTCGTTGCGTTCGCGCGCCGTCTCCATCGCGCGGGCGGCCTCCTCCGGGGAGGCGTACGGGCCGAGGCGGTCGGCGGCGCGGCACTCCGGGCCCTCCTCGACCTTCTGGTGCTTGATGCAGTAGTACCACTCGCCGGGCTTGCCGGCGGTCCCTCTCCTGAACAGCGCCATCCCGGCCCCGACCTTCCGCTCGTACTCCCTTGCGGCCATGCTGCCCCATGCGCCGCCGATACACTCGCTGATATGTCTGGCCAGTCGCTTCTAGTCCCGGGGAAGCTCTCCCCCACCCGCACCGTCCCCGCCTCGATCCCGCGTCCGGAGTACGTCGGTAAGGAGGGCCCCACTCGTTACGACGGGCCCGAGGTCCAGGACGCCGAGACGATCGAGCGCATGCGGATCGCCGGGCGGATCGCCGCGCGGGCGATGGAGGAGGCCGCCAAGCTGATCGCGCCGGGGGTCACCACGGACGAGCTGGACCGGGTGGCCCATGAGTACATGTGCGACCACGGCGCGTACCCCTCGACGCTGGGCTACCGCGGATTCCCCAAGTCGCTGTGCAGCTCGGTCAACGAGGTCATCTGTCACGGCATCCCCGACACCACCGTCCTCAAGGACGGCGACATCGTGAACCTCGACGTCACCGCCTACATCGGCGGGGTGCACGGGGACAACAACGCCACCTACCTGTGCGGCGAGGTGGACGAGGAGTCGCGGCTGCTCGTCGAGCGCACCCGTGAGTCCCTCAACCGCGCGATCAAGGCCGTCAAGCCGGGCCGCCGGATCAATATCATCGGCCGGGTCATCGAGTCGTACGCCAAGCGCTTCGGCTACGGCGTGGTCCGCGACTTCACCGGCCACGGGATCAACACCTCGTTCCACTCCGGCCTGATCGTGCCGCACTACGACAGCCCGCACCACACCACCGAGATCAAGCCGGGGATGACCTTCACCATCGAGCCGATGCTGACGCTCGGCACCCATGAGTACGACATGTGGGAGGACGGCTGGACCGTGGTCACCAAGGACCGCAAGCGGACGGCGCAGTTCGAGCACACACTGGTGGTGACCGAGACCGGGGCGGAGATCCTCACTCTGCCGTAGCGGCAGAGCGGCCGGGGCGGTTCGAAGATGTCTTGTGCCTGGGGGCCGATTCTTCGGCGGCTGTTTTACCGACAGCCTGTCGGGAAAGCATTGACGTAGGCGATGGTCTCTACTTAGGTAAGCCTAACCTACACACCTCGGCCCCGGAGGTCCACCGTGGAGTTCTCCGCCCAGATCCGCACCGCCTCACGGGAAGCGCACTCGGACGTCGGAAGCTCCTCGTTCATGAGCGATCTGCTCGGTGGGCGGCTGGGGGTGGCGGCCTACCGCCGCTACTCCGAGCAGCTGTGGTTCGTCTACCGCGCCCTGGAGTCTCCGGCCGACGCGCTCGCGGCGGACCCCGTGGCGGGCCCTTTCCTCCGGCCGGAGCTGGCCCGTCTGGCCGAGCTGGAGCGCGACCTGGCCTACCTCGGCGGCCCCGACTGGCGCAGCGGCCTCACCGCGCTGCCCGCCACGGCGGCGTACGCGGCGCGGGTCACGGAGTGCGCCCGCGACTGGCCCGCGGGCTATGTCGCCCACCACTACACCCGCTATATGGGCGACCTGTCCGGCGGCCAGATCGTCCGGGACACGGCGGAGAAGACCTGGGGCTTCGACCGCAAGGGCGACGGGGTGCGGTTCTACGTCTTCGAGTCGATAGCCAACCCCGCGGCGTTCAAGCGGGAGTACCGCGCGCTGCTGGACGCGCTGCCGGTGGACGATCTGGAGAAGCAGCGCGTCGTGGAGGAGTGCGAGCGCGCCTACGCGCTGAACGCGGGGATCTTCCGGGAGCTGGCCGAGGAGTTCCGGATCAGCGCCTGAGTGGGGCGCCCACGCCAACGGCCGCCGAGGCCGTGCCAAAGCCCGCGCCCACGAGAGCGCGGCCCCACGAAAGCGCCTCTCCCGTAACGGCGCCGCGCCGATAAGAGGCGTGCGTCACTTTTCCCGGACTGCGAACCGCATCAAATCAGCCACCTTGGCCAAACCTTTGCTATTCGCAGAGCACTTCTTGACCTTACGCGGGATCCACACAGGCAAGGCTCAGTTAAGTTAGGCCAGCCTTATCCGACCGCCGTACGTCCGCCCTGTCCCGCCTGTCCCGCCTGTCCCGATTCCGTCTGGAGCCCGAATGCGAGCCGCTCGCACCTCCGTTGTCGCCGCGATATCGGCACTGACGACGATCACCGCCGTCGCCGGATGCGCCCAGAAGTCCGACGCCAAGGACTCGGACGCCATCCAGGTCACCGCCTCCGACAGCGCGTGCGAGGTCTCCAAGACCTCCTTCCCCGCCGGGCATGTGAAGCTCGCGGTGGAGAACAAGGGCTCCAAGGTCACCGAGGTCTATGTCTACGCCCCGGGCGACCGGATCGTCACCGAGCGGGAGAACATCGGCCCCGGCACCCGCGCCTCCATCAACGCCGAGGTCAAGGCCGGTTCGTACGAGATCGCCTGCAAGCCCGGGATGAAGGGCCACGGCGTCCGCCAGAAGGTGTCCGCCACCGGCAAGGGCAAGCAGCCCCAGCGCGATCCGCGGCTGGACAAGGCGGTGGCCGCGTACCGGACATACGTCCAGAAGCAGGCCGATGACACGCTGCCCGCGGTCCAGAAGTTCGCCGACGCGGTCAAGAAGGACGACCTCGAGGGCGCCAAGAAGCTCTACGCCCCCTCGCGCATCGGCTGGGAGCGCACCGAGCCGGTCGCCGAGTCCTTCGGCGATATCGACCCCAAGGTCGATGTGCGCGAGGACGGCCTGGAGAAGGGCCAGAAGTGGACCGGCTGGCACCGGCTGGAGAAGTCGCTGTGGCAGACCAAGAAGATCACCGCGGCCGACCATGACCTCGCCGACCAGCTCATCAAGGACCTGAAGGACTGGCAGAACCGCGTCGGCACCGCCGACATCACCCCCACCGGCATGGCCAACGGCGCCAAGGAGCTGCTGGACGAGGTGCAGACCGGCAAGGTCACCGGTGAGGAGGAGCGCTACAGCCACACCGACCTGGTGGACTTCAAGGCCAACGTCGAGGGCGCCGAGACCTCGTACAAGCTGCTCAAGCCGGTGGCGTCCGGACACGACCCGGAGCTGGCCAAGGAGCTCGACAAGCAGTTCGCGGCCGTCGCGAAGCTGCTGGACCAGTACCGCGAGGGCGATGGCTTCGTGTCGTACGACACCGTCTCGGAGTCCCAGCGCAAGAAGCTGTCCGACGCGGTCAACGCGCTCGCCGAGCCGCTGTCCCGGCTCGCCGCCGCCGTCGTCACCAAGTGAGGGGGCCGGGCATGACCGACGAGGCCAACACGGCTCCCTCGCGCGAGACCGGTACGGCTCCCTCGCGCCGGGCGCTGATCGGCTGGGGCGGCGCCGGGCTCGCGCTCGGTGCCGCGGCCGCCGGGGGCGCCGCTGCCGCGCTCAGCGGCGACGCGGACGACACCCAGGCGGTCGCCGACAGCGGCGCCGCGGTGCCCTTCTACGGGGCGCACCAGGCGGGGATCGCCACCGCGGTGCAGGACCGGCTGCACTTCGCGGCGTTCGACGTCACCACCGACGACCGCGCCGAGCTGATCGCGCTGCTGAAGGAGTGGACGAAGGCGGCGGCCCGGATGACCCAGGGGCACGCGGTCGGCGGCGGCGCGGTGAGCGATCTGGCGGAGGCCCCGCCGGACGACACCGGCGAGGCACTGGGCCTCAAGGCGTCCCGGCTCACCCTCACCATCGGCTTCGGGCCCACGCTGTTCAAGGACAAGAAGGGCAAGGACCGCTTCGGCATCGCCGACCGCCGCCCCGAGGCGCTGATCGACCTGCCCGCCTTCCCCGGCGACAACCTCGACCCGGCGCGCAGCGACGGCGATCTGTGTGTGCAGGCGTGCGCGGACGACCCGCAGGTGGCCGTGCACGCCATCCGCAACCTGGCCCGTATCGGCATGGGCAAGGTGGCCATCCGCTGGTCGCAGCTGGGCTTCGGCAAGACGTCCTCGACCACGCCGGACGCGCAGACCCCGCGCAACATGATGGGCTTCAAGGACGGCACCCGGAACATCGCGGGCACCGACACCGCCGCCCTGGACAAGCATGTGTGGGTGAGCGGGAAGGCGGGCCCGGCGTGGCTGGCCGGCGGCTCGTACCTGGTGGCGCGCCGCATCCGGATGCACATCGAGACCTGGGACCGCACCTCGCTCAAGGAGCAGGAGGACGTCTTCGGCCGGGACAAGGGCGAGGGCGCGCCGCAGGGCAGACAGCGCGAGCACGACGAGCCCAATCTGAAGGCGATGCTGCCGGACGCGCATGTCCGGCTGGCGCATCCGGACTCCAACGGCGGGGCCCGGATCCTGCGCCGCGGCTACTCCTTCACCGATGGCACGGACGGTCTGGGGCGGCTGGACGCGGGGCTGTTCTTCCTCGCCTACCAGCACGACGTACGGGACGGATTCGTGCCCGTACAGCGGCGGCTGGCGCGGACCGACGCGCTCAACGAGTACATCCAGCACGTGGGTTCGGCGCTCTTCGCCGTCCCGCCGGGCGTCCGGGACGCGGACGACTGGTGGGGCCGGGCGCTGTTCTCCTGACCGACTCCTCCAGGAACCCTCGACAAGGAAGGCGAACCTCGTGTTCGGCAATTACCTGATCGGTCTGCGCGAAGGGCTCGAAGCCAGCCTGGTGGTCTGCATCCTGGTCGCCTATCTGGTCAAGACCGAGCGCCGGGAAGCACTGCGCCCGGTGTGGCTCGGGATCGCCGTCGCGGTTGCCTTGAGCATGTCCTTCGGCGCGGCGCTGGAGTTCGGCTCGCAGGAGCTGACCTTCGAGGCGCAGGAGGCGCTGGGCGGCTCACTGTCGATCCTGTCGGTGGGCCTGGTGACCTGGATGGTGTTCTGGATGCGGCGCACCGCCCGCCATCTGAAGTCCGAGCTGCACAGCAAGCTGGACGCGGCGCTCGCGATGGGCACCGGGGCGCTGGTGGCCACGGCCTTCCTCGCGGTCGGCCGGGAGGGCCTGGAGACCGCGCTGTTCGTGTGGACGGCGGTGCGGGCGAGCAACGACGGTACGGCGGACCCTCTGATCGGCGTGGTCCTGGGCCTGGTCACCGCGGTGGTGCTGGGCTGGCTGTTCTACCGGGGCGCGCTGCGGATCAACCTGGCGAAGTTCTTCACCTGGACCGGTGCGATGCTGGTCGTGGTGGCGGCGGGGGTGCTCGCGTACGGCTTCCACGACCTCCAGGAGGCCGACTGGCTGCCCGGGCTGCACTCGCTGGCCTTCGACATCAGCTCCACCGTCGCGCCGGACTCCTGGTACGGCACGGTGCTCAAGGGCGTCTTCAACTTCCAGCCGGACCCGACCTGGCTCCAGGTGTGGATGTGGGCGCTCTACCTGGTCCCCACGCTCGCGCTGTTCCTTCGCCCCGGTAGGGTGTCGCCGTCCACAGCAGCCCCCACGAATCGGGAGCCGGAGCCCCATGACACGCAGGTCGCCCCGTCGGCAGCTGGCAGTTCCGACCGCAGCGGTGGTACTGACGCTGGGGGTGACGCTCACGGGGTGTATGACGGTGCACGGCGAGCGGGAGAACATTCCATCGGTGGACAAGGCTGAGGCGCCCAAGGCGCTCGAGCGGTTCACCGACACGTACAACAAGGCGTACCGGGAGCTGGATCCGGCGCTGGCGAGCCAGGTGGAGACGGGCCCGCTGGAGGCCATCACCACGGCCGACCTCAAGGCCCAGCACGCGAGCTCGCCCGACGGCAACCCCAAGTACCCGTCGCTGGAGCTGTCCGACGTCACCTACCGCATCCCCAAGCAGGTGGGCTGGCCGAAGTTCTTCGTCGCGGACACCGACAGCAACCGCGACGACAACCGCTGGCTGTTCGTCTTCACCCGTGGCGGTGCCGATGAGCCGTGGAAGGCCGCGTATCTGTCGATCCTCAGCCAGGACGAGGTGCCGGACTTCGCGACCGACAAGGACGGCTGGGCCAAGCCGGTCCGGGCCGCGGGGCCGGCCCCGAAGCTGGCCACCCGGCCGGACAAGCTGAGCCCGGAGTACGCCGACTACCTGATGACGGGCAAGGGCTCGGTCTTCGCCGACGGCCAGTCCACATCGGGGCTGCGGGACACCCGGAAGAAGTACCTGCGCACGCCGAAGTTCTGGACCGAGTACATCGACAGCCCGGCGCAGGGCGCGCAGGACGCCCCGGTGGGGCTGCGCACCTCGGACGGCGGGGCGATCGTGTTCTTCACCTCGCACCACCGGCAGAAGCAGACCATGGCGAAGGGATTCCGGCCCAACCCGGACCCGCAGATCAAGGCGCTGATGACGGGGGAGGCGAAGAAGGCGGTGACGCTGACCCGGATCGCGGAGTCGGCGGTGCGGGTCCCCGCGAAGGACGCGGCGGACCCGAAGGTGGTCTTCCTCAACCGCCTGGAGGGCGTCACCGCGGCCAAGGGCGAATAGGCGCCGGGCCCATGGGGTTTCGTTGTCGGGTGCGGGCCGGTGGGTGGGTGTGCCCACCCGTTCCGCCCGGGGGTACCTCCCAGCGGTAGCCGGGGGAGGAACGAATGCCCGCACCTATGGGGTGTCCGGCGGACCACGCGGCGGCTTCGCCTCTGGACCCCGGGGTTAAGGGGCGGAGCCCCAGTTGAGGGAAGGGGCGGGAGGGGAACAGCCCGCCGCAGGCGTCACGATCCGTCGGACACCCCCTGGCCAGGCCTCTACCGCCCTATGGGCCACGCGGCCGAGTCGTGGTCGTGGTGCTCGCCCACGAACTGGGCACACGCGTCCGTAAGCGCCTCCAGCAGCGTCAAGGGATCCGGCAGCGGCCGCTCCGGCCCGAGCACCCACCCCACATGCCCGTCCCCGGGCAATCGCGCGGGCGGCATCAGCGCGTAGCTCCCCCGGCAATGCCACCGCAGCCCCGGATGCTCATCCATCGTCTCCGGATGGCAGTCCAGCTCACACGGCCACCACTCGTCCTCGTCGTCGGGCGTGCCCCGCGTGGCCGTGAAGAAGAGCATCCGGCCCTGCTGGAGATCGCCGCTGCTCGTGGCCACGGGCCCGACCTCGACCTCGGCCGCGCCCAGCCGCTCCAGGGCCAGCCGCCCCGCGTCCGCGGGTACGTCGAGCACATCGTGGACGATGCCGGTGGCGGTGATGAAGTTGGCCTGCGGATCGGCGCGCAGCCACTGCGCGACCTTGTCCGGGTCCGTCGTCGCCTGGGTCTGCCAGGCGAACGAGACGGGGTGGCGGGCCGGGGTGGGGCACCCGATGCGGTCACAGGAGCAGCCGTAGCCGGAGGGGTGCGCGGCCGGCGCGAGCGGGAATCCCGCCGCCGCGGCGGCCATGAGCAGGTCCTCGCGGACGCCCCCGGCGCCCGCTCCCGTGCCCTGGTCGCCGCCCGCTCCGCTCCTCGGCCGGCGCAGCCACTGGGAGAACCTGCCCTTGCGTTCCATCTATCGCCTCGCTTCACCGCCGGTACCGGCGGTACCGCCGGTACCCGATCAATGCTGCCACCATCCTGCTCCGGAAGTGGCCGGTGTCCGCATCCGGGGTGGGTGAGAGCACCTCGACCGGGTGTCGATATCAGGGCATAGCGGACGTCACGCACCTAGCGTTCCCTATATGATCAGCAGGCATTTTCTGACCGCCGTCGTGGTGCTCGGCCTCTCCATACCGGCGGCCGTCGCGGCCCACCCCACCGCTCGTCCGTCCGTACGACGCCTCATACCCCCGGCCGCCGAACCGGCGCGCCTCGGTCTCCAGCCCGCGCTCACGACGCCGTCGTCCCGTAAGCCCGCCGTCGTCTACACCGCGCACCGCGGCGGCGCCCTGGAAGTGCCCGAGAACAGCATGTCCGGGCTGGCCACCGCCTTCAGCAGGCATGACGTCCAGGTCCTGGACTTCGACAGCCGCATGCTGGCGGACGGCACGCTCGTGGTGATGCACGACGCGACGCTGGACCGCACCACCGACCGGACCGGGCCCGTACGGGCCCTCACCGCCGCCCAGTGGCGGGACGTCCGGGTGCGCCCCGACCCCTCCCTGCGCGGCACCTGGCGGCCCGAGCGGCCGCCGACCGTCGCCGAGGTGCTGGACCGGTTCGGCGGCCGGATCACCTTGATGGTCGAGGCCAAGGACCCGGAGAGCCTGCCGCGGCTGGCGACGATGATCCGCGACCGGGGGCTGACCCACTCCGTCTACGTCAACAGCAACCGCCCCGAGGTGGCCCGCGAGGCCCACCGCAAGGGGCTGCTGACCCAGCTGTGGCGGTCCGCCCGGCAGATGCGCACCGACACCCCGCGCGACTGGCGCGGGGTCGTCGATCTGCTGGACGTGGACTACCGGGCGCGCGACAAGGACGTACGGCGGGCCGTCGCCTCCGGGATACCGCGGGTGTGGGCGCACACCGTGGACACCCCGGCGCAGCGGGACCGGATGCTGCGGCTGGGCTGCGACGGCATCATCACGGACGCGCCGGGACGGCTGATCTCCACGCCCGTACGGATGCCGCGGGCGCTCGGCGGGGGATGAGCGGCAGCCGGCGGTGGGCGAGCGTGCCGACCAGCAGGGCCCGGCGGTGGGCGCGCGGCCCGACCAGCGGCTCCCGACCCGGCCGGCGAGGCCACCCTTGGGTAAGGCCGAACCTGAGGGCAGCAGGACACCGCGAGGCCCCCGGCCCAGGCGGCGGCCCCGGCCCTGCCCTCGGCCCTGGCGGCGAGGCCACCCTTGAGTGAGGCCGAACCTGAGGGCAGCAGGACTCCGCGAGGCCCCCGGCCCGGGGCGGCGGCCCCGGCCCCGGTCCGCGCGGCGGGGGCGGCCCTAGGGGCAGCGGACC
>NZ_JAAAYH010000207.1:0-15863 GCF_018035285.1 Streptomyces sp. MK37H
CCGAGGCGCCGGTGCGTATGTGGCTTACCCCGTGGTCGGCGCTCACGCCGTGGCTCCTTCGTGATGGCAGGTCATGAACAGGGAAGGGTCAGCTGGTCAGCCCGTCGCGGCCTTCTTCAGCGCGGCCTTCTTGAGCGCCCGGGCACGGCGGGCGACCCGCCGCACCGTCTCATTGCGCGGGATGAACGCCAGCTGCGAGGGCACCGCCCCGGGCAGGGCGAGCGCGGTCAGCCGGCGCTTCTTGAAGTAGCGCCAGGTGTTGTTGTCCAGGTGGGCGGCCAGATAGCGCTCGGTCGCGGGCCGCAGATCCGGGTAGATCTTGGCCTGCATGCAGAAGCCGACGGCGGTGACCAGCCCGGTCAGCCGCTTGCCCGCCCGCTCGTCCACCGGCTGGGCGGCGGCCACCGCCTTGTGGTCCTCGAGGTCGGGCAGCAGCGCGTCCACGATCGTCACCGGCATGCGGTTGCTGTTCTGGTACGGGGTGAGCCGCTCCAGCAGCGTGTCGGTGCCGATCCGGGCCACCGGGAGCCCGTAGAAGACGTCGGCGGTGAGCAGCGCGGTGGAGAAGCAGCCGATGACCAGGGCCGGGCTCATCCGCTGGTACAGCACCTCGGCGAGGACCGGGGTGTCCATGACGGTCAGCTCCGCGCCCAGCTCCGCGGCCTTCTTCTCCAGCAGCCGCGACCAGCGGGCCGGGGCGGTGGGGTGCGGCTTGAAGACGACGGTGCGGTGGCCCAGCGCCACGGCGCCGCGCAGCATCCGCAGATGCAGCTCTTCCTCCTCCTGCGGAGAGAGGATGTCCAGCGCGGACAGGTACTGGCCGAGCATCAGCGCCGGGCCACCTCCGACCGCGATCCGCTCGCTGGCGGAGGCGACGCCGCGCGGGGCGGCCTCGGCCACCTCGCTGAGCACCTTGGTGAACACCTCGGTCGGCAGGATCTCCGGCTCGACGCCGAACTCGGTCAGCAGCAGCGGCCGCAGCCCGGGCACCAGGTCGAGGTGGAGCAGCCGGCGGATCCGGGTGCCGATCAGCGGGTCCAGCTTGTTGCGGGTCGGGCCGTAGCTCATCAGCCCGTCCGCGTAGACGTCGATGGGCGCGCCCTGGAACACATTGGCGACCGCCATCGCCGGGTTGACCTGGATGGACTCCAGGATCAGCTCGACCTTGTCGTCGCCGAGGTTCCACAGCAGCCGCAGATGGCGCTCCCACAGCGGGGCGTCGTCGACGCGCGGGGCCCAGCCGCCGGGGTGGAACGGCGAGATCGTCTCGTTCCAGGACAGCACCCGGTCGAAGCGGCCGCGCAGCCGCTCGAAGCCGGGCATCTCGTCCACCGGCGGGGTGGTCTCGGGCGTCGCCGCGTTGTTGCTGATCAGCAGCAGCCGGCGGTCGGCCGGGCCGACGCTGCCCGCGTCGATCGCGGCCGCGAGGGTCGCCGCCCCGTAGAGGGTCGAGGCGAGGAAGATCTGGGTGCGCTTGCGCTCCGCCAGGGGCTTGTAGGCGGACATCAGGCCGCCACCTCCGCCCCCGCGGACCGGCGCTTGACTCGCCGCAGTCGTGCGGCGCGCTCGTAGTCCATGGAATCCAGTGCGTCCTTCAATACGTCCTGGGGCATGCGTTTCATCGCCGCCGCCGACATGGAACGGAGTTTGCGGGCCACTTGTGGTTCGAATCTCTCGATGTTGCCGAGGTGGTGGGAAATGATCGCGCAATAGGTGCGGACGGCCTTCGGCAGCAGGGCGTCGGCGTCGCGGTCCCGTGCGGTTTCCTCGATCACCTGGTCGAATGCGCGAATGAAGTCGAGCTGCCGCACATCGCCGATCTGGGTGAGCGAGGAGGAGACCCCGCGCCGGTAGAACACCCCGGCCAGCCCGAGGACGGCGAAGCTGCGGGCCTCGCGGTGCAGTCGCCAGATCCAGGGCCGGTCCTCGGCGGTGCGCAGCCCGTGGGTGAAGTGCAGCAGCCCCTCGTCGACCAGACGGCGGTGGTACATGCCCGCCCAGGCGTAGGGGTAGTCGACGGAGGTGGAGCGGTCGGCCGGGAGGATCACGTCCCGGGGGTTCATCACCTCATTGCGGTGGCCGTGCGGCACCCGGGTGATGGAGCGCGCCCGGGCGGTGCACTGGACATGGTCGGTGCGGACGAAGTCGCACCCCAAGTCCTCGATCGCCGCGAGCAGTTGGGCGTAGTAGCCGGGGGCCAGCCAGTCGTCGCCGTCGAGGAAGGCGAGGTACTCCCCCGTGGCGTTGTCCAGGCCGGTGTTCCGCGCGGTGGCCAGCCCACCGTTCTTCTCGTGCCGTACGTAGACGGCCCCCGGAAGGTCGCGTTCTGCCCGCTCCAGGATCTCCGGCGTCCCGTCGGTGGCACAGTCGTCGACGAGAATGAATTCGAAGTCCTCACGCGCGTTCGCGCGCAGACTTCTGAGCGTGTCGGGGGCATAGGTCTGCACGTTGTAGAACGGCACGATGACGGAGAGCTTAACCACGCGGGTGACGCTAGGTCGCCGGTCGGCATTCGTCTTGACCTAGGGTGTACGTAAAGGTGAACGAAGAACGTCGGAACGGTTAACCCGCCGCTCCAGCCAGCCGATTCTCCAATCGTCGATGTTCTGTTAACCCTTTGTTGCTCTTGCGTTGGGCCGTGAATCGACAACGCTTCCTAGCGTCTCCGACGTGTCCTCACGTACCAAATCCCCTGTGCGAGTCGCCGTGCTCGCCGACTCCGACACCCGGTGGAAATGGGGCGCGCTCACCGCGCATCGCCTCGTACCGGACGGGTCGGATTCTGCCTCGGAGCGCCGCCTCGACGGCTTCCTGCTGCGCGGCCGCGCCACGCCGACCGCCCGGCAGCTCACCGAGGTCGGGGTGCGCGCCGACGCGATGCGCGAGGTCACGGGCGTGGAATTCGTACGGGCGATGGACCGTGAGCGCTATGACGTGATCGTCCTCTCCCTGGTCGGCGGCGCCGTCCAGGCCATGCTGCACGGACTGCGCCACGCCTGGGAGGGCGCCGACCGCCGTCCCGTGGTCGTCACCGGCTATGTCGGCGTCGTCTACGAGAAGCTGGCCGACGGGCTGCTGCTGCGCCACGGCGCCGATGTGGTGCTGGCCAACTCGCGCCATGACGCCGAGCGCTTCCGTGACGTCTACAAGGGCGTCGGCGCCGACGCGGAGAGCGTCGTGGAGTGCGCGTTGCCCTTCCTCGGCGGCGACCGCTACGACGAGAAGGCGCGGCTGGGCCGGAAGTACCCGGGCGGCACGGTCGTCTTCGCCGTCCAGCCGTCCGTCCCGGACAACCGCGCCGACCGCACCTATCTGCTGCGCCGCGCGGTGGAGCACGCGCGCCGCCACCCGGACCGCGAGGTCGTGGTCAAGCTGCGCTCCAAGCCGGGCGAGCACACCACCCACATCGAGGAGCTTCCCTACCAGAAGCTGATCGCGAAGTTCGGCGACGATCTGCCCGCCAACTTCCGGCTCGCCTACGGAAACATGGGCGAGGTCCTGGACACCGCTGACCTGCTGGTCACGGTCAGCTCCACGGCCGCCCTGGAGTCGCTGCACCGCTCCGTACCGACCGCCGTGCTCACCGACCTCGGGGTGCGCGAGACGCTCGGCAACCACCACTTCCTCGGCTCCGGCTGCCTGGCCTCCTGGGACCAGCTGGACGCCGGGCACCTGCCCGAGCCGGACGCCGAGTGGCTCAGCCGCCAGGGCGTGGCCGCCGACGGGCCGTACGAGACCTGGTTCGACGCCGCGCGGGAGCGGGTGGCCGAGCTGGCCGCCGCACCGGCCCTGCCGCCGCTCGACCCCTTCTACACACCCGTCACCGCCCCCGGCTATCTGCCCGGCCGGCTCGCCCGGTACGGCTTCGAGCCGGACGGCTCACCTCGCCCCGGGGCCTCCGGCGAGGACGAGGCGCAGGTCTCCGCGTTGCGGCGGGTGGTGCGCAACACGATGCGGGAAGCGGCCCGCGGCGCCTATCGCCATGGCGTCCAGCGCGTGGCTCCCGTCATCCGGCGGATGGGGGAGCTGTGAGCGACGCGAACGCGAATCAAGAGGAGGCCCTGGGGGCCTCGATCACCTCTGCAACCCCTGAAGGAGCCGCCATGACCGCCTCGAGCCCGTGTGTGCTCGCCGTGATCCCCGCCCGTGGCGGATCGAAGGGCGTCCCCGCGAAGAACCTCGCCGCCGTCGGCGGCGTGCCGCTGGTCGCTCGCGCGGTCATGGAGTGCCGGGCGAGCCGCCTGGTGACGGACGTGGTCGTCTCCACCGATGACACCGGCATCGCGGCCGCGGCGCGCGGTGCCGGCGCGGTGGTCATCCAGCGGCCCACCGACATCGCGGGGGACACCGCGACCAGCGAGGCCGCGGTGATCCACGCGATGGACGCCTACGAGGCGTCGCACGACACCACCGTGGACGTGGTGCTCCTGGTGCAGTGCACCAGCCCCTTCATCATCAGCGAGGACATCGACGGGGTGGCCGCGGCGGTCGCCGAGAAGGGCGCCGACACCGCCCTGACCGTCGCCCCCTTCCACGGCTTCGTCTGGCGCGAGGGCGAGAACCCGCAAGAGGACGGCGGCGACGGGGTCAACCATGACAAGTCGTACCGCCCGCGCCGCCAGGACCGCCCCCAGGACTTCCTGGAGACCGGCGCCGCCTACGCGATGGACGCGCGCGGCTTCCGCGAGGCCGGGCACCGCTTCTTCGGCCGCACCGACCTGGTGCGCACCGACCCCGCCCGGGTGCTGGAGATCGACGATCCGCACGATCTGGCCCGCGCCCGCGCGCTCGCCCCGCTGTTCGACGCCGAGCGGCCGGGCGCCCTCCCCACCCGCGATGACATCGACGCGGTGGTACTCGACTTCGACGGCACCCAGACCGACGACAGGGTGCTCGTCGACTCCGATGGACGCGAACTCGTGGCCGTGCACCGCGGCGACGGGCTCGGGATCGCCGCCCTGCGCCGCGCTGAGCTGGCACTGCTGATCCTGTCCACGGAAAAGAACCCGGTCGTCGCCGCACGGGCCCGCAAACTCCAGGTCCCCGTGCTCCACGGCATCGACCGAAAAGATCTCGCACTGAAGCAGTGGTGCGAGGAGCAGGGCATCGCGCCGGAGCGCGTGCTCTACGTCGGCAACGACGTCAACGACCTCCCGTGCTTCGGCCTCGTCGGCTGGCCCGTGGCGGTCGCAGGTGCGCACGACGTCGTGCGCGGCGCCGCACGTGCGGTCACCTCCACCCCCGGAGGGGACGGCGCGATCCGCGAGATCGCCTCGTGGATTCTCGGAAAGGAACTGTCTTAAGTGAGCTCCAACTCTCGCCTCCGCACCCTCGGCGCGAAGACCGCCGGACCCGGCCAGCCGGTCTATGTCACCGGTGAGATCGGCATCAACCACAACGGCGACCTGGAGAACGCGTTCAAGCTGATCGACGTCGCCGCCGAGGCCGGCTGTGACGCGGTCAAGTTCCAGAAGCGAACCCCGGAGATCTGCACCCCCCGCGACCAGTGGGACATCGAGCGTGACACCCCCTGGGGCCGGATGACCTACATCGACTACCGCCACCGCGTGGAGTTCGGCGAGGACGAGTACCGCGCCATCTCCGAGCACTGCGCGAAGCGCGGTATCGACTGGTTCGCCTCCCCGTGGGACACCGAGGCCGTCGCCTTCCTGGAGAAGTTCGACGTCCCGGCGCACAAGGTGGCCTCCGCCTCGCTGACCGACGACGAGCTGCTGCGCGCCCTGCGGGCGACCGGCCGCACGATCATCCTGTCGACGGGCATGTCCACCCCCAAGCAGATCCGCCACGCGGTGGAGGTTCTGGGCAGCGACAACATCCTGCTGTGCCACGCCACCTCCACGTACCCGGCCAAGGCCGAGGAGCTCAACCTGCGCGTGATCAACACGCTCCAGGCCGAGTACCCCAACGTGCCGATCGGCTACTCCGGCCACGAGACCGGTCTGCAGACCACCCTGGCCGCCGTGGCGCTCGGTGCCGCGTTCGTCGAGCGTCACATCACCCTCGACCGCGCCATGTGGGGCTCGGACCAGGCCGCCTCGGTCGAGCCGCAGGGCCTGACGCGGCTGGTGCGGGACATCCGCACCATCGAGGAGTCCCTCGGTGACGGCGTCAAGAAGGTCTACGAGAGCGAGCTCGGCCCGATGAAGAAGCTCCGCCGTGTCGCGGGCGTCGTCGCCGAGTCCGAGTCCGAGTCCGCCGACCGCGAGCCCGCCGCGGTCTGAGGCACTCTGCCGTGAATCCACCGGCCGGTGAGCCCGGCCCTTGCCCGGAAGCGGCGGGCACCCCTGACTCCTCGGGGGCTGCCCGCCGCTTCCGGGCCCTGCCTTTGGACGGTGCGATGGTCTCCGCTGCCCCCCTTGCCCCTCCGGCCACGCTTGCCTTCGTCGAGAGCCCGGTTCAGCTGCTGAACGTGCTGGAGTGGGCGTACGCCGACGCCCAGCGCGCCGGGGGCCCCGAGGCCACGGCGCCTCAGGACCTCACCGTGGTGGTGCTCTCCCCGCACGATCCGATGACCCGCGGCCAGCTGCGCCGGATGGCCGAACTGGCGCGGGACGAGGGCTTCGCCGTGCGCTGGGAGGACGCCCGCGGCGGGGCCGGTGCGCCGATCAAGACCATCGGCGGACTGCGCGGACCGCTGCGCCGGGCCGGGCGGATCGTCATAGGCGATCCGTTCTCCCGCTATGTCCAGCTGCTGCTGACCCTCACCCGGGCCAAGGACCTGGTCGTGGTGGACGACGGCACGGCCACCATGGAGTTCATCTCCCAGCTGGCCAAGGGCGAGCCCCTGGTGCGCTGGCACCGGCGCGGCAGCAAGGGGCCGCGCGACATGGTGTTCGCGCCGGTCTCCGCCACCGCGCGCCGCCGGCTCACCCCGGGCGCCAAGCGCCGGGTCGAGGTCTTCAGCTCGATGCCGGTGGAGCCGCCCGCCGGGGTCACCATCACCGCCAACGACTTCGCCTGGACCCGCGCCCGGTTCGGCCCGCCCCGGCTCACCGGGGGCACCGACCTGGTGGGCACGTCCCTGGTCGAGACGGGCGTGGTGGACCTGGAGCGCTATCTGGAGGCGGTCGGCTCGCTGGCCCGCGCCCATGGCGCCACCCGCTACTTCGCCCACCGCCGGGAGAGCGCCGAGAAGCTGCACCGGGTCTCGGCCGAGGTGGGTCTGGAGATCGTACGGCCCGATCTGCCGCTCGAGCTGATAGCCCGCCGCGGCCCCATCGGCCACACGATCGTGAGCTTCCCCTCGACCGTGGTGCACACCCTGCCGCTCGCGCTCGTGGGCACCGGCGTCCAGGTGGCGGTCTGCGATGTGGACCCCGCCTGGCTGACCAGCGACGCCTCCCCGCGCGCCCAGGGCTTCCTGTCCGGGGTCACCGGGACGGCGCGCGATGTGCGCCGGCTGGGCTCGGGGCCGCAGATGGGGTCACCCCCGCCGGGAGACGCGGCTCCGCCCAGGGACTCGGCCCCGCCCAGGGACTCGGTCCCGCCCAGGGACTCGTTCCCGCAGCGTGACGCGGCCTCGATGCGGGACGCGGCTCCGAAGCGGGACGCGGCCTCGCAGCGGGAGGCGGCCCCGCCGGCGAACCCGGGACCGCCCGCGGCACCGGTCGCGGCGTCCTGAGACCGGTCGCGGCGTCCTGAGGCGTCTCAGGTTCTGAGCTCGTCGCCCGTACGGCCGTGTGGCACATCTCACCCGCGGCCGACCGCGAAAACCCGCTGTTATACCCCCTGACTA
Organism: Streptomyces sp. MK37H; assembly: GCF_018035285.1. Taxonomy (NCBI): domain Bacteria; kingdom Bacillati; phylum Actinomycetota; class Actinomycetes; order Kitasatosporales; family Streptomycetaceae; genus Streptomyces; species Streptomyces sp. MK37H. Next base: position 7,757 of record NZ_JAAAYH010000207.1, read on the forward strand.
GGAGGATCATGCAGCGGGGCGGGTACTTTTGCGTACCCGAACAGATTGAAATTTTGTTGATCGACATTCGGTGGACCCACCTGGCGTTCTACGCTTCTTCAGGTGAAGCAATTGATGTCCCTCGATGCGACCGATGTCACACCCACCGCCGCGCCCGCGCTGCCCGGCACGCTCTCCGACGAGCTGCGTGCCGAACTCATCGCCTTCCGGCGCGACTTGCATATGCACCCCGAGCTCGGCAACTGCGAGTTCCGCACCACCGCCGCGATCAAGGCGCGGCTGGAGCAGGCGGGACTCGAGCCGCGGGTGCTGCCCTCCGGCACCGGTCTCATCTGTGACATCGGCCCGCGCGACGGCGTAGCGCCCCTGCTGGCGCTGCGCGCGGACATCGACGGGCTGCCCATCCCCGACACCAAGACGGTGGACTACCGCTCGACCGTCGCCGACCGCGCCCACGCCTGCGGCCACGATGTGCACACCACCGTGGTGCTCGGCGCCGGTCTGGTCCTGGCCGAGCTGGCCCGGGAGGGCCGGCTGGCGCGTCCGGTGCGGCTGCTGTTCCAGCCCGCCGAGGAGGTGCTGCCCGGCGGCGCGGCCGACGCGATCGAGGCGGGCGTGCTGGACGGCGTGGGCCGGATCCTGGCGCTGCACTGCGACCCGAAGGTCGAGGTCGGCCGGATCGGGCTGCGGGTCGGGCCGATCACCTCGGCCTGCGACCGGCTGGAGGTCTCCCTGGACGGGCCGGGCGGCCACACCGCGCGCCCCCATCTGACCACCGACCTGGTGACCGCCGTCGCCAAGGTGATCACCGAGGTGCCCGCGCTGCTGGCCCGCCGGGTGGACGCCCGCTCGGGCCTGGCCGTCACCTGGGGCCGGGTGCAGTCGGGCCACGCCTGCAATGTGATCCCGCAGCACGCCGAGCTGTCCGCCACGGTCCGCTGCCTGGACCTGCCCGCCTGGCGGGAGGCGCCCGACCTGGTCCATGCCGCGGTGGACGAGATCGCCACCCTGCACCGCGCCAAGTCGGAGATCAACTACATCCGCGGGGTCCCGCCGGTGGTCAACGAGGCGAGCTCCACCGAGCTGCTGCGGGACGCGATGATCGCCCGCCGGGGCGCGGACGCGGTCGAGGGCACCGAGCAGTCCCTGGGCGGCGAGGACTTCTCCTGGTACCTGGAGCGGGTGCCCGGCGCGATGGCCCGCCTCGGCGTCCGCAAGGTCGGCGACACCACCCGGCGCGACCTCCACGCGGGCGACTTCGACGTGGACGAGGGCGCGATCGCGGTGGGCGTGGAGCTGTTCACGGCCGCCGTGCTGCTGGACCGGAACGCGTAAGCCCGGCGGGGGCGTACGCCACCCGGCCGTCGGCACCGCCGCGCGCGTCGATGCCGACCGCGCTGCCCCGGACCGCCGGCGCCTCTGACGTGCGCCTCCTCGTCCGGCCTTCGGCCCGACCCCGTCTGGCCGCCTGCCACACTGCTCGCGCTGCCGCCGACCAGGTATTCGGCAAGCTGGTCGCAGACCTCGGGCTATTCCTCGGGAACGCTGGGAACGCCGGGAATGCCGAGCCTCAGCCTGCCGCCGAACCGGCCCCGCGGCCCATCGGGCACGGGATCGTCGGGCGGATGCGGTTCACGCTGCAGGCGACGACCTGGACCGAGGCGAATCCGGTGCCTCGCAGGTACCAGCCGCCTACGACATCCCCGCCCCGGCTGAGCCGGTCCTCCGCTGCCGCTAACCGCTCGGCCTGCCGGGAGGAGTCCCTGTCATGGTCGGTCAGGAATGACGGGCTCAACTCGCTGATCTGGTCTCGGTACCAAGCGGAGGCTTTGTCCGGTGCCTCGAAGGTGGCCTTGATCATTCTGGCTGGGCGGAGCAGCCAGTGCGGTACCTCCAGCGGCGGCACGTCGCTCGCCATGAAGGCGGGGCTGGCCGCCGCGATCTGCTTCCATTCCTGGGGCGAGATGTCCTGGACGACGAGGTGCGGTGGCCGCCGGGCGGACTCGTCGTCGTAGGTGCGGCGCTCCCCGGTCCAGCGGTAGCAGTGCCAGTGGGTCGGCATGGGCGGGGGCGGAGCGGTCATCAGAGATGCCTCCTGCGTGGTGGGAGCGGCCCGCGCTTCCGGGCGCGGGCCGCCGTTTACCCAGGGCGCTTGACGCCGGCTACTTGGCGTACTGGCGGCCGTCGTCCGAGTCGCCGGGCGCCCGACCGCTCGGTGACGGGGCATCCGTGTCCGGCATGGTGTCGCCGTCCTCGGGGTCCTGACGGACGACGACATGCTGTAATCGCATTGGGGCCTCCGGTGAGTTCACTCGCGCAGGGGTGTCCCCGCGCGATGGCGCGGTGCTCGTCCCGGCCACTGGCCTGCAAGCGGGAGGCCGGGGCGAGCCTTGCTGGAAGGGACTCCGGCCGGTGGTGCAGGCCGGTACCGGAGTCCCTTCGTCCCCGCCTGCCTTGTCGGCGGCCGTGCCTGGCTGTATCGACCGGCAGGGGGGTCTTGGAGGGCGGGCCGCCGGCGCCGTCGTCCGGTACGGGGGCCCGGAACGCCAGCGACCCACCCGGCTTATGTGGCCGGGGTGCTCACGAAGCAGAGCCAAACCGCGAGCACCAGCATCACGGGGACAGCACAGAGCAGCAGGCCCATCCGTGCGGCACCGAAAACAAGCAGCGCGGCTTGCCCGGCATGAGCTTGTCGGCGATGCCTCATTCGCCGCCGCCTGACCGGGCTTGTCGCGTCGCCTCCTCATAGGCGCGTAGCAACTGCCCGCCCTCCGAGCAGACGGCGCCGGGCATCCGGCAGGCCAGGCAGCCCGCGGCGTGCTCCAAGGCGGTGCGCCACTCCTCGCGGAGCTTCTGCCTGTGGGCGTAGCCGCTGCTCTCGTCGCGCCACTGCCACCCGATGCGGGATGACACGGTCAGCTCCCGCCGAGGCTCTCGTTGTGGTCACACAGGGCGTTGACGGAGCGGGCGAGCCGCTGGGCGTGCGCGATCCGGGCGGGCAGCGTGGCGCCGGGTTCCAGGCGCATCCGCATGCGGGCCTCGCCGATGCAGGCGCGTGCGCAGGCGCGCCGAGTGTCGTTCCTGGGGAGCCTGCCGGCCATCTCCTCGACTTCGGGGACGGTGACCATGATGTGCCCGCGCAGCCGGAGCGTGAGCGTCTCCACCTCCTCCAGGGAGAGGAGTTCGGCGCCTTCGGCGAGCAGACGGCGCGTGCTGGCGCGCATCGTCTGGAAGTCGAGGGGGCGTTGGTCCCGCTCTTCGCCGGTCGGCGGACGGGCGGTGGAAGTGGCCATGCTGGCGCTCCTTGTGGCGTTGGCCGCGCCCCAGGAGGCTCCGCCGCCTCGCCGGGGTTTCGTCGTGCCCGTCGATGCTAGGAGTGAGATGTGCGGCACAGCCAGCAATGTGCATGGATGTGCGCGCAGGCTTTCACCGTGCTGCAAGGCTTATTTGTGCTCTTGACGAGGCCTCGCCGCCGGACGAGTTTGGTGCACATCAGCGCACGACGACACGGGAGACGACCATGCCCTTACAGTTCATCGGGATCGACCCCGACACCGGCAAGAACGGATCACCTACGGCCTGGGTGGACCAGGAGACTGCGGACATCGTGATCCAGAGTTACACCGCCGACGACGCCACTCGCACCCAGTGCATCCAGACGCCAGCGCCGGGGCACGCGCCTGGTATTCCCGAGCACGAAACGGTCATCCGTATCCCGGCCCGCCTGATCCCGGTCCTGAGGGAGGCATGCGATGTCGCAGAACGCGCTCAGCTTTGACGAACTGTTCCAGGCCGCACAGCATTCAGCAGTGCACCTTGAGATGCGCGACCAGTACGCCGTCGGCGATGAAGCCGACGACTTCAACTCCTGGCTGGCCACTGGGCGTCGGGACGTCGATCCTGCCTCCGAGTACTGGGCGCCGTGGACCGACATGATCTCCCGCGCGGTCGCTCGCGGCGTCGTGGTGCGCCGAGCACGCATCGTGTCCGAGCCGGTCACCGACTACATCCGCTACGAGCATGCCGGGACCGTCGTGAACGTCGCCGCAGGCGAGCAGGTGCGGTGGCTTCCCCGCCGCCGGGCCGTCGATCTGATGCTTCCGGGCGCAGACCTGTGGCTCTTCGACGGAACACAGGTGCTGTTCAACCACTTCACCGGAGACGGTAACTGGGCTGACCTGGACATGGAGCTGCGGACCGAGCCGGTCATCGTCAAACAGTGCTCGGACGCTTTCGACGCGGTGTGGGACCGCGCGATCCCTCACGACCAGTACGAGATCCACTGACAGGAAGCGCCACGGCCAGCTCATGACCATTTCACCGTCGTCCTCAGCCCAAGCCGCCCGCGAGAACGTGGCGCGCCAGTTGCGCGACCTGAGGAGAAATGCCGGACTGACGGTCACTGAGCTGGCCTCCCGGTGCGGCTGGCACCATGCCAAGACGTCCCGGATCGAGAACGCCCACACCCCACCCTCACCAACGGACATCCGCCTGTGGTGCCGCGCAGCCGATGCTCTCGACCAGGCTGCGGACCTGATCGCGGCCTCGCAGCACGCCCAGTCCCTGTACCGGGAGTGGCGGCGCCGCGTGCGCACCGGTCTGGCCAAGCTCCAGGACAGCTACACCCAGCTGTACCGGTCCACGGAACTGCTGCGCGTCTACTCGCCGGTCCTGGTCCCCGGCCTGTTGCAGACGGAGGGCTACGCGAGAGCGCTGCTGTCGATGAATGCCCGGTTTCTTGAGGTCCTCGATGACGGGGCGGAGGCTGCGGCGGCCCGCCTGGAGCGGTCGCAGGTCATCCACGAGCCGGGCCACCGTTACGTGTTCCTCATCGAGGAGGCCGTGCTGTATTACCAGCTTGGCAACGCGGACGCGATGGCTGCCCAACTGGGCTACTTGCTGACTGCGGGCGCCCTGCCGCAAGTGTCGTTCGGCATCATCCCGGCTGGGACGCGCGAGCGGGTTCTGTGGCCGCAGGAGACATTCGACGTGCACGACGACACGCTGGTCTCCGTCGAGTTGCTCTCCGCCGAGGTGAACGTCACCCAGCCGTCGGAGATCGCTATGTACGTGAAGGCGTTCGAGCAGCTGCGCGGCATGGCCGTGTACGGGGCCGAGGCGCGGACGTTGATCCTGAAGGCGATCGAGGCCCTGCACTGACCTCAGGCACGACAAGAGCTCCCTCGCCCGCGCGAAAGCTCGCCCCGCCGGGCGAGGTTGGTGCACATCGGCGTACGACGAAACAGGGAGAGGACATGCCCCAACCGTCCATCGAGTACCGGGAATGGCGCCACCAAGTCCGCAGCGGTCTAAAGCAGCTTCAAGACAGCCGGGTGCAGTTGTACGAGGACACAGAACTGTTCCGGGTCTATTCCTCCACCCTGGTTCCCGGCCTGCTGCAGACCGAGGGCTACGCGCGGGCCGTCCTTGGGATCGCCGCGAGCGTCCACGACCTGCCTGCCGACGACAGTGAGGCTGCGGCCCGCGCGCGGATCGAGCGGTCCCGGATCATCCATAAGGAGGGGCACCGCTTCGTCGTGGTCATCGAGGAGTCGGTGTTGTACTGCCGGGTCGCGGACACGGACGCCATGGCCGCCCAGTTGGGCTACCTGCTGACTACTGGCGCGCTGCCCGCAGTGTCGCTCGGGATCATCCCGATGGCGGCCCGGCGGACGCACTGGACCGAGGAGACCTTCCACATCTACGACGACCGGACAGTGTCCGTCGAGCTGGTGACCGCCCAGGTGAACGTGACTCAGCCCGGCGAACTCGCCCAATATCTGAAGACGTTCGAGCGACTGCGCGGTATGGCCCTGTACGGGGCCGAGGCGCGGGCGTTGATCCTGAAGGCCATCGAAGCCCTGCACTGACTCCGGGCGCGAGGGGCCCTCGAATCCGCCAAACGGGGGACCGATCACCCGTACTGGCGGAGCCGACCGCGGGTACCGTTCTGAGTGTCGAGGTCAGAACGGAGTTCGGCATGCCACAGAGCAATGAGGAACACACCGGCGCACGCATCGCGGACTATCGGAAGCTGCGTCAACTCACCCAGACCGCACTCGCGCAGCGTTCGTTCCTCTCCCGTGGCACCATCGCCAAGGTCGAGCGCGGCCTGGCGCCAGCGACACCCTCCGTCGTAGCCGCTGTCGCCCGAGTCCTCCAAGTCGACATCGCCGTGCTCAACGGCCAGCCGTACACCTCCGAGCTGCAGCAAGATCATCTCGACCGTCTGATCTCCCCGCTGTCCGAGGCGCTCGACATGTACGACCTCGGGCCGGATCCTCACATCACCCCCCGACCCATCGACCAGGTAGAGAGCGATGTCCGCGTACTGTGCGCCGGGGCCTCCGCCACCGAGTACAAGGACATCGGGTCGAAACTGCCCGGCCTCCTCGGCGAACTCACCACTATGGTCAGCCTGCTGTCGCCGGGTGACAGCTACCGGCGTGCGGCCTCGTCGCTGAGCTGGTGCTACTGGGTCGCATACGAGTTCGCCTACCGGGTCGGCTACCACGATCTGGCATCCATCGCGCTGGAGCGCATGGGGTGGATGGCCGAGCAGGCGCAAGATCCGCTGCTGCTCGCCATCCGCTTGAACAAGCGGTCGAGCATGCTGCTCCGGCGGGGCAACAACCAGATGTCACTGCAGGTCATTACCCGCGGCCATCGGCTCATCGGCCAGGTCGAGCGGCCCGAGTCTGTGGAGGCGCTCGCGGTGACGGGGAGCCTGCACCTCGCGTCGGCCATCGCGGCTGCCCAAGCCAAGGACGCTGACGCTGTCACCGGATATATGGGCCTGGCACGCGAGATGGCCGCCAAGATTGGCCGGGATGTGCCGGACGTCTACTGGTCGTCGTTCGGTCTGACGAGCGTGCAGCACTTCGACGTCGCGACGAACGTGGAGCTCGGCGAGCTCGGCGAGGCGGTCAAGCTGTCCAAGAAGCTGTACTTCCCGGATACCCACCCCCGCATGCGGGTGGGCCGGTATTACATCGAGATGGCCCGCGCCTACGCGCAGATGGGCAAGGCGGAAACTGCTGAGCGGTTTCTGGTGAGGGCGCGCAAGGTCGCCCCGCAGCAGGCCCGGTATCACCCTCTGGTGCGCGAGACGATCGGTGTCCTCGTGCGTCGTCAGCGGCGGGCGCCCGAAACCCTGTCCTCGCTGGCTTCGTGGGTCGGCATGTAGCAGCATCAGGGCGCCCCATTGTTCCCTATCTGGGAACACTGTCAGCCTCGAAGGTCGGCACGATGTGACGGTCAGTACACAGACCGTGCACGGAGCCGACCATGATGACCAGACCCCTGCCGTGGACACCGCAGAACGCCGAGGACATCGAGCTCTTACCGGTGGGCAAATGGTGGGACGCCGTCTCCGCGCCTGCCACCGTCGCCGAGCGAGCCCTGGAACTGCTCGGTGACCGATCCGGCGCCGTCATCCAGGACGACACCTACGGCAAGATGTACTGGCTGATCGGCATCGACACTGCCACCGTCCGCAGCTGGCGCATGCGCCAGGTCCGCGTCCTCACCGAGCTCGCCGACGAGGGGACCCTCCTCGGCGTGCCGCCCGCCTCTTGGAGCGCTGAGCACCGGACGTACTGGCGGATCCCGCTCGGCCCGGACCGGTATCTGACCGACATCAATCACCTGGTCCGCGCCCTGCGCCAGGCCCTCGACGACGTCCTCGGTCCGACGCCGGACGGTCGACAGCTGTGCTACCGATGTCAGCTCCCCACCGACGAACCGGTCCCGGTGGCCATCGAGCACAGCGGCAGTGTGGCCAGCACGACCGTCTACGCCTGCCCCACCCACGCCCGGGACTACCCGCGCGACGCCGTCGCCCAGGCCGCCGCCAGGCGCCGTGCCCTCGACCGGGGCAGGACCCGATGACGGCCGCCGAGCAGACAGCCGAGCAGACCAAGGACCCGTTCGCCGATGAGGCGTGGCGCGCCGCCGTCGAGCACGCCGCAGGCTGCCTGGCCTGCCGGACGCCCGGCGCCGGGTGCGAGACCGGGGAGCGGCTGCTCCGCGCCTACGAGGAGGCCGCGCGGCAGGCCCGATGTGAGGAGAGCGAATGAGGCACCGATACCAGGTCGCCCGTACCCAG
>NZ_JAAAYH010000208.1:0-15850 GCF_018035285.1 Streptomyces sp. MK37H
CGTGGGCCGGCCCGATCCACCAAACCCGCCCGGCAGGGCACAACGCGACGGGCCGGGGTGCCGCGCTCTCGCGCGGCGCCCCGGCCCGTTCACCCCAGCCCGGTTACTACTTCTTGCGGCGGCGGCCCTTCTGCGCCTTGCGCCGCTCCGCACGCGTCAGCCCGTCGGCCTCCGACCGGGGCGGCGGCGGGGTCTCGCCGTTGGGGAAGTCGCCCTCGACGACGCCGCCCTCTCCGTCCACCGTCGGGGCGGAGAAGTGCAGCCGGTCCGGCCGCTGCGGGGCCTCCAGGCCCTTGGCACGGATCTCGGGGCGGGCCGAGGAGCCAGCGGACGGCGCGCCCGCCGGCACCGCGTCCTGCACGTCCTTCTCGAGGGCGACCTGCTCCTCCGCCGCCTCGACCGGAACCTCCTCGACCTGCTGCTCGACCTGGACCTCCAGGTTGAACAGATAGCCGACGGACTCCTCCTTGATGCCCTCCATCATGGCCTGGAACATGTCGAAGCCCTCGCGCTGGTACTCGACCAGCGGGTCCTTCTGGGCCATCGCGCGCAGCCCGATGCCCTCCTGGAGGTAGTCCATCTCGTAGAGGTGCTCGCGCCACTTGCGGTCCAGGACGGAGAGCACGACCCGCCGCTCCAGCTCACGCATGATCTCGGAGCCCAGCTGCTCCTCGCGCGCCTCGTACTGCTGGTGGATGTCGTCCTTGATGGACTCCTCGATGAACTCGGCGGTGATCCCGGCGCGGTCGCCGGCCTCCTCCTCCAGCTCCTCGATGGTCACGCTGACCGGGTAGAGCTGCTTGAAGGCGCTCCACAGCCGGTCCAGGTCCCACTCCTCGGCGAAGCCCTCGACCGTCTCCGCCCGCACATAGGCCTCGATGGTGTCGTTCATGAAGTGGCCGACCTGGTCCTGAAGGTTCTCGCCCTCCAGGACGCGGCGGCGCTCGCCGTAGATGACCTCACGCTGGCGGTTGAGGACCTCGTCGTACTTCAGGACGTTCTTACGGGTCTCGAAGTTCTGCTGCTCGACCTGCGACTGGGCGGAGGCGATGGCCCGCGTGACCATCTTGTTCTCGATCGGGACGTCGTCCGGGACGTTCGCCATCGCCATGACGCGCTCGACCATCTGCGCCTTGAACAGCCGCATCAGGTCGTCGCCGAGCGAGAGGTAGAAGCGGGACTCGCCGGGGTCGCCCTGACGGCCGGAGCGGCCGCGCAGCTGGTTGTCGATCCGGCGCGACTCATGGCGCTCGGTGCCCAGCACATACAGCCCGCCGAGCTCCTTGACCTCCTCGAACTCGGCCTTGACCGCGGCCTCCGCCTTCTCCAGGGCGGCGGGCAGCGCGGCGGCCCACTCCTCGGAGTGCTCCACCGGGTCCAGACCGCGCTGGCGCAGCTCGGCCTCGGCGAGGTCGTCGGGGTTGCCACCGAGCTTGATGTCGGTGCCACGGCCCGCCATGTTGGTCGCGACGGTCACGGCGCCCTTACGGCCGGCCTGGGCGACGATCGTCGCCTCCCGGTCGTGCTGCTTGGCGTTGAGCACCTCATGCGGCACCCCGCGCTTGGCGAGCTGCTGGGAGAGGTACTCGGACTTCTCCACGGAGGTCGTGCCGACCAGGACCGGCTGGCCCTTGGTGTGCTTCTCGACGATGTCCTCGACCACCGCGTCGAACTTCGCGACCTCGGTGCGGTAGATCAGGTCGGACTGGTCGAGCCGGGCGAGGGGGCGGTGGGTCGGGATCGGGACCACGCCGAGCTTGTAGATCTGGTGGAACTCGGCGGCCTCGGTCATCGCCGTACCGGTCATGCCGGAGAGCTTGTCGTAGAGGCGGAAGAAGTTCTGGAGGGTGATCGTGGCGAGCGTCTGGTTCTCGTCCTTGATCTCCACCCCTTCCTTCGCCTCGATGGCCTGGTGCATGCCCTCGTTGTAGCGGCGGCCCGCGAGGATACGGCCGGTGTGCTCGTCGACGATCATGACTTCGCCGTCCATGACGACGTAGTCCTTGTCGTTCTTGAAGAGCTCCTTGGCCTTGATCGCGTTGTTCAGGTAGCCGACCAGCGGGGTGTTGACCGACTCGTAGAGGTTGTCGATCCCCAGCCAGTCCTCGACCTTGGTGACCCCGGACTCGTGGATGCCGACGGTGCGCTTCTTCTCGTCGACCTCGTAGTCCCCGGTCTCCTCCTGGCCCTTCTGCGGCTCGGCGGCCTGGCCCCGGGTGAGCCGGGTGACCAGCTTGGCGAAGTCGCCGTACCACTTGGTGGCCTGGTCGGCCGGGCCGGAGATGATCAGCGGCGTACGGGCCTCGTCCACCAGGATCGAGTCGACCTCGTCGACGATCGCGTAGTTGTGACCGCGCTGGACCAGCTCGTCCTTCGACCACGCCATGTTGTCGCGCAGATAGTCGAAGCCGAATTCGTTGTTGGTGCCGTAGGTGATGTCGCACGCGTACTGCTCGCGGCGCTGCGCCGGGGTCATGTTGGCGAGGATGCAGCCGACCTCCAGGCCGAGGAACCGGTGCACCCGGCCCATCCACTCGGAGTCGCGCTCGGCCAGGTAGTCGTTGACCGTGATGAGGTGGACGCCCTTGCCCGACAGCGCGTTCAGATACGCCGGGAGGGTGCCGACCAGGGTCTTGCCCTCACCGGTCTTCATCTCGGCGACATACCCGAGATGCAGCGCCGCGCCGCCCATCAGCTGGACGTCGTAGTGACGCTGTCCGAGCACCCGCTTGGCCGCCTCGCGCACCGTGGCGAACGCTTCGGGCATCAGGTCGTCGAGGCTCTCACCGTCTTCGTACCGCTGCTTGTACTCGTCGGTGAGGGCGCGCAGCTCGGCGTCGGAGAGGGACAGGAAGTCCTCTTCGATGGAATTGACCTGGTCCGCGATGCGGTGCAGCTTGCGCAGGATCTTTCCTTCGCCTGCACGCATGAGCTTGTTGAGGACGGACACGTAGGCTGGCTCCTTGCCGGTCGGGCCTGGCACGGTCGGGGTGCGCTGGCGCGGCATTGTCAAGGGGCGCAGGCCCCGCCGCAACGGCCATCGTAAGACAGACCCCGGCACGCCGGGAGGTCCGTCACCACGAGGACCGGATGTCACCTCACCGTGTCAACGCCCGAGAGGCCCCCCAGGTGCCCTCCAATTCACCGAAACCGCTCGCGGTGAGTGACGACGGCGGCGCAGACTCGGGTCGCATGGAGCCTGTCACCCTCACCACCGAGCGTCTGGTCCTGCGCCCCTTCCGCCCCTCCGACACGGACGCGGTCTTCGCCGCTTGCCAGGACCCGGACATCCAGCGATGGACCAGCGTGCCCTCCCCGTACGAACGCGCGCACGCGGAGGACTTCACCGGCCGGATCTGCCCCGAGAACTGGCGTGACGACGTGACCTACGACTTCGCGGTGGTCACCAAGAGTGACGGCGCCCTCGTCGGTGCCATGGGCCTGGTCCGGCTGGCCCATCTGCGCTCCCCCGAGCACCAGGCCGAGCTGGGCTACTGGACGGCGCGCGAGCAGCGGCGGCGCGGCTACACGGGTGAGGCGGCGCGGGCCGTGATCGAGTGGGCGTTCACCCGGCTCGGGGTGGAGCGCCTGGAGTGGTGCAGCGAGGCCGGGAACGAGGGCTCGCGGGCGGTCGCCCTCGGGATGGGCTTCCGGATGGAGGGGACGGACCGCGCCCGGATCGTCCACCAGGGGACGCGGCGGGACGCCTGGCGGGGCGCGTTGCTGCCCTCCGACTGGGGGCTGCCGTCGACGACGCCGTATCTGCCCGCCAAGGCGTCCGAGGCGGCCAACGCGCCCCATGAGCCGGAGGCGTCCGGCCGGGCGTCCACGGCGCCGTCGGTCGCCTGAGGGCGGCATCGGCGGTCTGACGGGGCCCGGGCGTGGGGCATCCGGCGGGCGCGGGCGGCATTGGCGGCGTTGTCAGTGGGTGCTACTACGGTGGCGCGCATGACGAACGCCGCCACCGGGTCCGCCGTGGACCGCACGCCCGAGGCCACCCTCTCCGCCGACGAGGCGCGCCGGATCGCGCTGCGCGCCCAGGGTCTGCTGGGCGCCCCCGACCGGCGTGGCGGAGTGCGGGGCGTGCTGCGCCACCTGGGCGCGGTGCAGCTGGACACGATCTCGGTGCTGGCCCGCTCCCATGAGCTGATTCCGTACGCACGGCTGGGCGCGGTCGGCCGTAAGACGGTCGAGTCGGCGTACTGGACCGGCACCCACGCCTTCGAGTACTGGTCGCATGCCGCGTGCGTGCTGCCCATCGAGGAGTGGCCGCACTTCGCCTTCCGGCGCCGCGCCTACCGCGTCCGTCCGCACTGGCACCACGAGCTGCCGGACGGGGTGTACGAGACGGTGGTGAAGCAGCTGCGCGCGGAGGGCCCGCTGACCGCGACGGAGCTGGGCGGGGCCAAGAACGGCGGACCGTGGTGGGACTGGTCGGCGGCGAAGATCGCGGTCGAGCGGGCGCTGATGTTCGGCGAGGTGGTGTGCGTCGAGCGGCGCGGCTGGAAGCGGGTGTACGACCTGGCGGAGCGCGCCGTGCCGGACGCCCTGCTCCATGACGACCTGGACGATCTGGAGTGTCTGCGCCGGCTGGTCCGGCTGGCCGGACAGTCCCTGGGCGTGGGCACGCGGGCGGACATCGCCGACTACCACCGGCTCAAGGGTGAGCAGGTGGAGGCGGTGATCGCGGACTCGGGGCTGGTGCCGGTGGCGGTCGAGGGCTGGGACAAACCGGCCTGGGCGGACCCCGAGGCGCTGGCCACCCCGCCGCGCGGCCGGCATCGCACCACCCTGCTGTCGCCCTTCGACTCGCTGATATGGGACCGGGCGCGCACCGAGCGGATCTTCGGCTTCAGCCATCGGCTGGAGGCGTATGTGCCCAAGCCCAAGCGGGTCTACGGCTACTTCGCCATGCCGCTGCTGTCCGGCGGGCGGCTGCTGGGCCGGGTCGATCCGGCCCGGGAGGGGACGACCCTGGTCGCCCGGCAGGTGTCCCTGGAGTCGCCGAAGGCCGTGGCCCCCATGGCGCGGGCGCTTCGGGAGGCGGCCGAATGGGTGGGCTGTGACGCCGTGCGGGTCGAGCGCGTGGACCGCCCGGAGCTGGCCGCACCGCTCGCGGCGGCGGTCTCGGCGGCGGTCGCCTGAACCGATCTCGGCTCACCCGGGGCTTCGGCCCCGGGGGCCAGGCTCTGGGCTCCGGGGGCCGAGCTCTGGGGGCCGGGCTCTGGACTCCGGGGGCCGGGCTCCGGGCGAGGCGAAACCCTCACCTGATCTCGAGGATCTTCTCCCGCATCGCGTACACCACGGCCTCCATCCTGGAGTGCAGCTGCAATTTCTCCAGAATGTTGCGCACGTGGTTCTTCACGGTGTTCTCGCTGATGAACAGCTCCTTGGCGATGTCCCGGTTGTTCATTCCGGTCGCCACCAGCTTGAGCACCTCCAGCTCCCGGTCGGTGAGCCGGGGCGCGGGCACCAGCCGCCGCTCGTCGGTGCGCTGGATCATCGACTTGAACTCGGTCAGCAGCTTGGCCGCCATCGACGGGCTGATCTGCGACTGGCCGTCCGCCACCGCCCGGATGGCGGTCGAGACCTCGTCGGTCGAGATCTCCTTCAGCAGATAGCCCGTGGCCCCTGCCTTGATCGCGTCGTAGAGATCGGCTTCCTCATCGCTGATCGTGAGCATGATGATCTTGGCGCTGGGTGCCACCTCCTTGATGGCGGTGCAGGCCTCGATCCCCCCGCGCTTGGGCATCCGCACATCCATCAGGACGATGTCCGGCAGCAGATCCGCCGCCTTGTCCACGGCCTCGGCCCCGTCCCCCGCCTCGCCGACGACCTGGATGTCCTCCTCCTGGGCCAGGACGATCTCCAATCCACGCCGGAAGAGCGCGTGGTCGTCCACGACGAGGACCCGAATCGGCTCCTTGCGCGGTTCGCCGCGCGGCTCGCCCCCGTCCGGACCGACGCCATGGTCTTCACCGGCGTCGGACACGGGCCCGAAGCTGTCCGCCATCGTTCCTCCCCCTGAAGGCCATGGCCCTTGCGGTCCGCACCCTGGGTGCACTCGGTCTGGCGTCAACCGGTGCTTTCGGTACACCGGTTGGCCGCCCGGCCATGATTTCATGCCCGGACGGCGGAATGGTCCCGCCGTGGTCGCACGGAGGTGCCCCGGGAGGCGCGCAGGCGCTCCGGGGCACCACTTACGTGTCAGGCTGGATTCGGCTGAATTTCTCGGTCAGCCACCGAGTGCGCCGCCGGCGCCGCCGGCTGCCTCTCCGACGAACGCATCCGGCTGAAGATGAATCACCCCGTAGTCATAGCCATGCCGCCGGTAGACGACGCTGGGCTGATTGGTGTCGGAGTCGACGAACAGATAGAAGTCGTGCCCGACCAGCTCCATCTCGTAGAGAGCCTGGTCGAGCGTCATGGGAGCCGCGGCGTGAGTCTTCTCCCGGACCACCAGGGGGCCCTCGCCCTGGACTTCCAGGGGGCCCATCCGGGTGGTGGGGACGGTCTCCGTCGTGCGCTGGGGGGCGATATCGCCATGCCCGTTGATGCGCGCCGCGTTGGGCACGGTGATGGCCACGTCGCTGGCCGGAATGCGACCGTTGCCACGGCGCGTATGGCGCTTGTCGTGCTGCTTGCGCATCCGTGCCTCCAGCTTGCTGGCCGCCAGGTCCAGCGCTGCGTACGGATCTGCCGCGGCGGCCTCCGCCCGGATCACCGGGCCTCGCGAGCGGAGCGTGATCTCCACCCGGTCGGCGCGGTCGGACTGCCGCGGGTTGTGCTCCTTGGACACCTCGACGTCGAGGCTGATCACCTTGCCGTCGAGCTTCTGGATCTTATCCAGCTTCAGCTTCTCGGCCACGTGCTTCCGGAACCGCTCGGGCACCTCAGTTTTACGGCCCTTGACGACGATGTCCACGCAGAACTCCGTTCCCGGGTAGCTCCAGTCAGTATCGGAGCGTCATCCCTTGTGCACTTGGCTCCGGCGTCTTCCGGAGCCACCGGCTTGGCGCTTTCAGCTCCTCCTTCCCACGGGGAGGATCTCAATCCCGTTTGTTCCAAGCCTCACCAGAATGCAGGCAAAATACGCCAACCGGATGAGTGAGTCATAGCACCCGCCATTCCTCACAACCGAACATAGCTCGACCGGTCGCAAGTCGGCACCCCCTACCGGCCCGTACCTCCGATCAGGTGCTTTGCCGTGCTTACCGCCTGCAACGACGTGGCTTCGTAATCAGTTCCGGTTGATGGCCGTAAGGGATGCTGCGACCACGGCCGCGCCGATGACCAGCCCTCCGGCCGCCGTCACCGCCCGCGCCGCCTCCGCGAGCGAGGCTCCTGTGGTCATCAGATCGTCCACCACCACTACCGGGCCCGCCACCAGCAGCCGTCCGCCGCCGGGGACCGCCCCCAGCGCTCCGGTCACATTCGCCCGCCGCTGCCGCGCGTCCAGCCCCGACTGGTCGGTCACCCGGCGCCGCTGGCACAGCACGGCCGGGACCCTCACCGGGCGCCCGTCGGCGCGCAGCGCGCTCGCCGCGGCGAGCGCGATCCGCCGGGCCGGGTCATGCCCCCGGGCGCCCACCGAGCGCCGGGCCGACGGCACCGGCACCAGCAGGAGCGGCGCTGACCGGGGTCTCGCCCCCGGTCCGGCACCGGGTCTCGTACCCGGCCCGGTCTCCTGTCCCGTGCCCGCTCCGGCACCCGGTCCAGTACCGGCTCCGGCGCCCGGTCTCGTACCCGATCCGGCCCCTGGTCTCATCCCGGCTCCCGTACCCGGTCTCGCCCCGCATACCGCGCCCGATCCCACGGCCGCCCGCCCTCGGGGCCCCGCACCGGGCCCGCCGCCAGGGCAGGCCGCCCGCACGGCTCTCGCCAGCGCCTCGCCCAGCGGCCGCGCCAGCCGGAGCGCTCCCCGCTCCTTGTGCGCGAGCAGCACCGCCCGCGCCTCGTCCACGTAATCCACCGCCGCGTGGACCACCGGCAGCCCAGGCGGCGCCGGGCTCGGCTCCACCCGGCGCGCCCCGGTCCCCCGCAGCGCTCCACGACAACGGTCACACAGCGTGCCGCCCGGCCGACCGCATCCGGCACAGTCGGCCGGCAGCACCAGATCAGAGATTTCCTGCCACCAGCCCCGCATGAACACCACTGTCCCGGTGGTCAGGCCCCCGCGCCACCCCTTGTGGACAACCGCGCACATGTGGACAACCAGCCACCCCCGATCGGTGTCCTGGCCTAAGAGCCGCCGCTACGGGCCCCGCCCGACCGGGGCAGACCTAGGGCCCTTCTGACGGATCTCCGCGGCGTCGCGGCGCCCTGCACGCACTCTCGGCGCACCGCGCGAAACCCCAAGTAGCTCCGCTACGAGGGCTTCCCCGCGGCACGCCGAGAGCACGCACCGGACGCCGCTCCTTCCTCCACGGAGATCCGCCAGAAGGACCCTAGCCGGGATAGACCGGAGCCGAGCCGTCCTGGTCCACGGTCTTCCAGTCGGTGTTCGGCAGCAGCCGCACGATGCCGTTCTCCCTGGTCTCGGCGATCAGCGGCCGGGTCTGGTCCTCCGAGGCGCCGATCGACTGCACACCGTTCGGCCCCGGCACCTCCGGAACGTTCGCCGGGGAGCCGTCCGACTCCACGTACTGGAGCTGCTGCACCCCGTCCGACTCCCGGCCCGCGACCACCAGCCGGCTGTCCCCGGCCCAGGAGAAGGTGTCCACGTCCTCCAGCTTCGGCGCGACCGCCCGCAGCGCCCCCACCGACAGCTTCGGGGCGTCCGCGGTGCCCCGCCGCTCGATCCGGCCGAGCCGCAGCGTGGTGTGGCCGGACCGCTTGACCAGCATCGCGATCCTGGAGCCGTCCGCGGACACCCGCAGCGCCGTGATCCGACCACCGTCCAGCTTGGGCAGCCGCACCTCGTCCGCCGGTCCGGTGCCGCCCCGCAGCCGCAGCAGCCTCGGCTGCCGCGGATCCCGGTCGGCCACCCACAGACCGCCCAGCCCGTCCCAGCTGGGAGCCGTCAGACCGTGCTCCACGCTGCCGCCCCGGCTGCGCACCCGCACCTTGCCGCGGTCGGCCTCCGACGCAAGCTCGGTCACATACAGCGCCGAGCCGTCGGCGGTGACCCCCGCCGCGTCCCGCTCGTCGCGGGAGACCGCCACCGAGCCCAGACCCGCGTCATCGGCGCCGAACGGCCCCGGAACGGGCTGTGGCCGGTCCTCGTCGTCGGACAGCCGGACCATCCGGTGTTCGGAGTCCACGAAATACTGGTGCCGCGGATGGCCCTCGACCCCGTCCGGGGCGTAGGCACGCGCCGCGTCACTGGAGAGGGCACACAGCTCCGAGCCGTTCTGCCGCTCCAGCCGCACCCCGCTGACCTGGGACGATCCCTCGCCCAGATCCTGGACCGTGAACAGCGTCTGCGCCGCCATCCGGGCACAGCGCGCCGCGCTGATCTGCGCGGCCCGGTCGTTCAGCCGGATCTTCAGCGCGTTCGAGTCGTCCAGGGACAGCCGCTCGTCCCGGCGGCCGAGCGCCGCACCGCGCGGGAAGGAACTGCTGACCACCGGCTCCAGCCATCCCGTGGGGCCGTCCAGCAGCGCCTTGACGGTCGCGGTCACCGGGTCGATACGGCGCCGCACATAGACCGGATCGGCCACCAGCACATTGTCCCCGGCCTTCGAATCCTCGGCGTCCGGGCCGAGATCGGCGAAGTAGTACTTGTTGACCGAGCGGTAGATGCGCTGGAAGTCGGACTCGCCGAGGATCAGCCCCCGCGGCGGCCCGTCGATCCGCCACTCCGAACCGCTCAGCGTGAGATGGATGCGCTCCTCGTACGGCTGCTCATCGGCCTTGTACGCGTGGGTCTCGTCCACGACGGCGATCCGCTTGCCCGACAGCACGACCGTCTTACCGTTGCCGTCCCGGTCGCCCGGATCCGTCTCCACCCGCACGTCAGGCGCCTGCTCCAGCACGGTGGTGGCCGCGAAGGGCTGCCACCGCCTGACCGCGCTCTTGGTCAGGTACTCCTTCGCCGTGCCGAAGTTCTCCTCGTCGCTCGTCGTGGCCTCCAGGAAGCCGGAGACCAGCTCCGCGGGCTGCTCGCCCTTGCCCGGGCTCACCCCGTACACCCGCACCTGCGAGTCGACGTCGGAGCGCGGTGAGGAGTCCACCCGCCGCACATCGCCGCTGTCGGGCATCGAGGCGCAGCCGGACAGCAGCAGGGCGCCACAGGCCAGCAGCACGGGCGCGCTCAGGCCCCGGCCACCCGGGCGGCGCACATGGCGGCGGAAACGGCGACGGTCGGCACGGTCAGCGCCCACGAGGGCGGCCCTCCCCTTCGTTCGATGGCGTCGGCCGGGCGGACGGCTCCTGGCCGCCCCGCGGCCCGTCGGACGGCGTCTCCGGGGTGCCGCGCACCACCCGGGCCCCATTGCCCGGCAGGGCCGTCGGATCGGCGGACGGCGCCGCGGTGTCGGCGGGCAGCGCGGACCGCGGCTGCGCGGGCACCGCCGCCAGCCGCTCCGCCGCAGGCTGCGAGGTCACGGCATCACTCGGACGGCGGTTGCGCCGGGAGTCCTCGGGCTCCAGGGGGATCGGCGAGCCGCGCAGCACATCGCCCGCGGTGCGCGGCAGCGTCAGCCGGAACTGCGAACCTCCGCCGGGCTCGCCCCACGCCTGGAGCCAGCCGCCGTGCAGCCGCGCGTCCTCCACCGCGATCGACAGGCCCAGACCGGTGCCGCCGGTGGTGCGCGCACGGGCCGGATCGGCCCGCCAGAAGCGGTTGAACACCCGCGTCGCCTCGCCGGGCTTGAGCCCGACGCCGTAGTCCCGCACCGCGACGGCCACCGCGCCGCCCGCCGTCGCGAGCCGTACGACCACATCGCGGCCCTCGCCGTGCTCCACGGCGTTGACCACCAGATTCCGCAGCACCCGCTCGACGCGACGGGGGTCCGCCTCGGCGATCACCGGCGCCTCGGCGCCCCGCACCAGGATCCGGGTGCCCTTGGCCTCGGCGAGCGGCTCGGCCCCGTCCACCACCCGGTGCACCACATCGCGCAGATCGATCGGCTCGGCCTCCAGAGCGGCCGCGCCCGCGTCGAACCGGCTGATCTCCAGCAGATCGCTGAGCAGCGACTCGAAGCGGTCGACCTGGCCCCACAGCAGTTCGGCCGAGCGCGCGGTGATCGGATCGAAGTCCTCACGCGCCTCATGGATGACGTCCGCCGCCATCCTTACGGTCGTCAGCGGGGTGCGCAGCTCATGGGAGACATCGGAGACGAAGCGGCGCTGCATCCGGGAGAGCTCCTCCAACTGCTGGATCTTGAGCTGGAGGTTCTGCGCCATCTTGTTGAACGACTCGCCCAGGCGGGCGATGTCGTCCTCCCCGGTGACCTTCATCCGCTCCTGGAGCAGTCCGGCCGCCAGCCGCTCGGAGATTCCCGCCGCCATCCTCACGGGCGTCACGACCTGCCGGACCACCACCCAGGCGATGGCCCCGAGCAGCACCACCACGAACACCCCGGCCGTGGCCAAGGTGCCCTTGACGAGGCTCAGGGACTTCTCCTCCTGGGTGAACGGGAAGAGGTAGTACAGCTGGTAGGCGTCGCCGTTGTTGTCATCCAGACGCTTGCCGATGATCAGCGCGGGCTCGGAGTCCCCGGAGCCCGCGTGCACGATCTTTCCGTAGCGCTCGTACGGCGCGGTCCGGCCCTCGTCCACCCGACGGCGCAGATCGGCGGGCACACTGTCCGGCTGGACATCGCCGGAGGCCCGCGGCCCCCGGCTGGCCACATAGGCAGTCTCACCGGAGTCGGAGCTGA
This sequence comes from Streptomyces sp. MK37H, assembly GCF_018035285.1. Classification (NCBI taxonomy): domain Bacteria; kingdom Bacillati; phylum Actinomycetota; class Actinomycetes; order Kitasatosporales; family Streptomycetaceae; genus Streptomyces; species Streptomyces sp. MK37H. Next base: position 11,826 of record NZ_JAAAYH010000208.1, read on the forward strand.
GCGCCACCACCGAATAGGCGCCCTTGCCGCCGCTGGCGAGCTGCTCCACCAGCGCGTTCAGCCAGGCGCCGGAGTCCTGGGCGCCGGCCCCGGCCCCGTCCTGGCCACGGTTGTCGCTCTTGCGGTCGGCCATCTGCTCGGCCACCTCGAAGCCGCCGACGGCCTGGCCCTGCGCCGCATGGCGCTTGGCGTCCAGCAGACCGTTGCGCACCTGCCCGATGACCACCAGGCCCAGCAGCAGCACCACACCGAGTGACATCAGCAGCGTGGTGGCCACCACCCGCAGCTGGATGTTCCGCCGCCACAGCCGGGCAGCGGGCAGCAGCGGACGGCGCACCCACCGGCCGAACAGCCGGATCACCGGGTGGGCCGGCCCTCCGGAGGCCCCGTCGGGCAGCAGATGCCCGCCGCTCCACAACCTGCGCAGCAGCGGTATCTCACCCGCCGGGTCGGGCCGCCCCATCCGGGCACCCTCCGGAGCCCCGCCGCCCGGTCCACCGGGCTGCGGCGCCGTACCACCGGTCATCTCAGCTGGGCCCGGCCTTGTAGCCGACACCGCGCACGGTCACGACGATCTCCGGCCGCTCCGGGTCCTTCTCGACCTTCGACCGCAGTCGCTGCACATGCACATTCACCAGCCGGGTGTCGGCGGCATGCCGATAGCCCCACACCTGCTCCAGCAGCACCTCACGGGTGAACACCTGCCACGGCTTACGGGCCAGCGCCACCAGAAGATCGAACTCCAGCGGCGTCAGCGCTATCGACTGGCCGTCCCTCTTCACCGAGTGCCCCGCCACGTCGATCACCAGATCGCCAATGGCCAACTGCTCCGGCGCCGGCTCCTCGGAACGCCTCAGCCGCGCCCGGATCCGGGCCACCAGTTCCTTTGGCTTGAACGGCTTGACGATGTAGTCATCGGCCCCGGACTCGAGCCCGACCACCACATCGACCGTGTCGCTCTTGGCCGTGAGCATGACGATCGGCACCCCGGACTCGGCCCGGATCAGCCGGCAGACCTCGATGCCGTCCCGTCCGGGCAGCATCAGATCGAGCAGCACAAGATCGGGCTTGGTCTCACGGAAGGCGGCAAGAGCCTTGTCGCCGTCCGACACGAACGACGGTTCAAAGCCTTCGCCGCGCAGCACGATGCCGAGCATCTCTGCCAGTGCGGTGTCGTCGTCGACGACAAGGACGCGTCCCTTCATATCGACATCATCCCATTACCCGATCGTGACCTGGCCCACAGCTCGGCGATACCGTCCGCGGTGACCGGGGAAATCACGCCGTCCTCGGTGACGATCGCCGTCACCAACTCCGGTGGTGTGACGTCGAAGGCCGGATTGTGGGCCTGTGTGCCCAGCGGAGCGACAGGCACTCCGGTGCCCGCCTCCTGCCCGGCGATGGGAACATACGGAATTGTGATGTCCGTCACTTCATGTCCAGAGCGCTGTTCGACCTCGATCGCGGCTCCGTCGGGAGTGGCCGGGTCCACCGTGGTGGTCGGGGCGACCACCACGAACGGCACATGGTGGTAGCGGGCCAGCACCGCGAGCGGATAACTGCCCACCTTGTTGGCCACCGAGCCGTCCGCGGCGATCCGGTCCGCACCGATCAACACCGCGTCCACCTCACCGGCCGCGAAGAGCGAGCCCGCCGCGTTGTCGGCGAGCAGCGTGTACGCCATCCCGGCGCGCGCCGCCTCGTACGCGGTCAACCGCGCCCCCTGGAGCAGGGGCCGGGTCTCGTCCACCCAGAGTCGCCGCAGCTGCCCCGCCCGGTGCACCGCCTTGACCACGGCCAGGGCGGTCCCCTCGCCTCCTGAGACCAGGGCACCGGTGTTGCAGTGGGTGAGGATCCGATGGCCCCCTGCAGGCAGCAGCTCCTCGAGGAGCGCCTGACCACGGGCCGCCATGCGCTCGCTGGCCTCGGCATCCTCCCGGTGCAGAACACGGGCCTCGGCGAGGGCCGCCGCGGCGGCCTGAGCGTCGTCCGCGTCGTCCCGGAGCGCGGCGTGATACGCGGCGACGGCCCGGCGAACGCCATAGGCGAGGTTGACGGCCGTGGGACGGGCATGAGCGAGCGATTCGGCGGACTCGTCCACATCGAAGCCGCGGGCCGCGGCGAGCGCGATCCCGTATGCCCCGGCGAGGCCGAGCAGCGGGGCTCCACGCACGGCGAGGGAGCGGATCGCCTCCACCAGCGCCGGCACATCGGTGCACACCAGATCGACCTCTTCGGCGGGCAGCCGGGTCTGGTCGAGAAGTACCAGTACGGGCCCCTCCGGGGGCTCCTCCCAACGCAGTGCCAGGGCGGTGGGAGGTATGGAGCCTTCCGGGGACACCGGATGCTGATCAGCCATCCGCCCAGTTTGCCTTGTGCGCCACCGACTATTGAAGTGCCGGACCGCCCCCAGTGACCGGTACGGGGTGGAACGCACCGTGGCACGATGGCTGACATCCGCCCGCCGCGGACGCCGCGGCCGGTCAACGAACAACCTACGGAGCGACGATGAATGACTCTCCGGGCTGGGCCCCGCCCGGATCGTCCCCTTCCGACGAACCGGACCACGGCGCTCAGCAGCAGGGCGAGCCCGCCGACCAGCCCGCCCCGGAGCAGCGAGCATGGGGCGAACAGTGGGCCCGCCGCCAGCCGCCGCCCGGCCGCTGGGCCGCGACGGGACGCCGCACGCCACCGCCGGTGCCGCCCGCTCCCGCGCCGGGTGGCGGATGGGGCACGGGCCGGCGTCAGCCGCCCGCTCCCCGCCCCGGTGTCATTCCGCTGCGGCCGCTGGGCGTCAGCGAGATCCTGGACGGTGCGGTGGCCATCATGCGCGCCCACTGGCGCACGGTCCTCGGCATCTCGCTGATCGTCTCGATCGTCACCCAAGGTCTGATCACGGCCGCCACGGGACTGTGGTTCAACGACGGCCGAGGGAACGAGAGCAATGTCCTCGACGATCCGGACGCCACCGTCGGCCAGGCGCTGCGCGCCGTCGGCGACACGCTCGGGGACAGCGGAGTCACCCTGCTGCTCGGTGTCCTCGGAACGATCGTCACCACCGCCCTGCTGACCGTGGTCGCCGCACGCGCGGTGCTGGGCCGGAACGTGTCCGCCGGGGAGGCATGGGCCGGCGCCCGGCCGCATCTCCTTCAGCTGTGCGGACTGCTCCTGCTGATCCCCGCCATCGCCGCGGCGGTCATCGCCGCCGGTATGACGCCGGGTCTGCTGCTGGCCGTCGCGGGCGTGCCGAGCGAGGGTGCCGCGCTGGCCTCTCTGGGCGGGCTCGCCGCGGCATGCGTCGCCGCCTGGCTCTGGGTCCGCTTCAGCCTCGCCGCTCCCGCGCTGATGCTGGAGAAGCAGGGGATCATCAAGGCCCTGCGACGCTCCTTCAAGCTGGTGCGCGGCTCGTGGGGGCGCGTCTTCGGTATCCAACTGCTGGCCGTCGTCCTGGTCTTCATCGTCGGCGCCATCGTCGAGATCCCCACCAGCCTGGTCGCCATGGTGATCGGCGGGGACAACGCCATGGACTGGCTGTCCGGCGAATCCGTCTCCGTCGGCTGGACCTTCCTGATCGTGGTCGGCGTCGGCGGGGTGATCAGCTCGACCATCACCTTCCCGATCAGCGCGGGTGTGACGGCCCTGCTCTACATGGACCAGCGCATCCGGCGCGAGGCCCTCGACCTCGAGCTCGCCCGCGCCGCGGGGATGCCGGGAGACCGGACAGAAGGTCATGGTGAGGACCAGCCGACCGTCGGCTCCACGTCCTGGAACTGACGGCATTACAGCAGGCGGGGACGAACGGGGCGTCACCCTACGCCCCCTCACCGCGCAGCTCGTCATGCTCACAGGCCATCACCTCCCCCTCCGCCCGCTCAGCGCATACGTCTGCTGCCTCTTGGGCCTCTTGACTGGTCGTCAAGGGCCGTCTGACTGGCCCTCACCGACTACTCTGCGTGACCCCGGCCATGCCGCGCCAGAGCGCTGATGCCTTTTCACTCGATCCGGTGGAACATGCGATCGAGTGG
>NZ_JAAAYH010000209.1:0-15680 GCF_018035285.1 Streptomyces sp. MK37H
TGTCGGCATCGGCCCGTTCAACCTCTCCCTCGCCGCCCTCGCCCACGGCGTCCCCGCCCTGCGCACCGCCTTCTACGAGCAGCGGCCCGCCTTCCACTGGCACCCCGGCCTCCTCATCGACGGCGCGACCATCCAAGTCCCCTTCCTCGCCGACCTGGTGACCCTCGCCGACCCCGGCAGCCCCTGGACCTTCCTCCAGTACCTCAAGGCCCATGAGCGGCTCTTCCCCTTCTACGTCGCCGAGCGCTTCCACATCGAGCGCGCCGAGTACGACGCGTACTGCCGCTGGGTCAGCGAACGGCTCCCCGGACTCCACTTCGACCACCGTGTCGACGCCGTCCGCTGGGACCACGAAGACGAGCTGTTCGAAATCGACTTCACCCGGCTCGGCCCGGCCGCCGACGCCCCCGCGTCCGATGCGGCCGGAACCGATGAGGAGGGCAGGGCCCTCGGCCGCGTTTACGCCCGCAACCTCGTCCTCGGCGTCGGCACCGAGCCGTACGTCCCCGAACCCCTGCGCCCGCTCGCCGACGCCCCCAACGTGCCCGTCCTCCACTCCTCCCACTACCTCGAACACCGCGAGCGGCTCCTGGCCACCGGCCACGTCACCGTCATCGGCTCCGGCCAGTCCGGCGCCGAGGTCTTCCTCGACCTGCTGCGCAACCGCCCGCTCGGCGCCGAAGGGCTCCACTGGATGGCCCGCACCCCCGCCTTCGCGCCCATGGAGTACGGCAAGCTCGGCCTGGAGCAGTTCAGCCCCGACTACACCCGCTACTTCCACACCCTGCCCGAGCCCGTCCGCGACCAGCTGCTGCCCCGCCAGTGGCAGCTCTACAAGGGCATCGCGCACGAGACGCTCGACGCGATCCACCATGAGCTCTACCGCCGGGCCCTGCACTCCGACGGCTGGCCCGGCGCCGTTCTCACCCCCGGGGTCACCGTCCGCACCGCCGGCCGTATCGCCGCCGCCCAGCTCGAACTCCACCTGGAACACACCGAGCAGGGCACCCGGGCCCGCCACACCACCGAGGCCGTCGTGCTCGCCACCGGCTACCGCGAGCGCCGCGTCGACACCCTCCTCGCCGCCCTCGACCCCTACGTCCGCCGGGACGCCTCCGAGCGCCCCCGGGTCGACGCCGACCACCGTCTGGTCCTCGACCCCATGATCAAGGGCTCGGTGTACGTCCAGAACGCCGAGCGCCACACCCATGGCGTCGGCACCCCCGACCTCGGCCTCGCCGCCTGGCGCTCCGCCGTCATCCTCAACTCGCTGGTCGCGGAACCCGCCTACCGGCTGCCGTCCCGCACCGCGTTCACCGCCTTCGGCCTCCAGCCGTCGGGGCGGTGCGGCACCGTGATCGGCAACCCGCACCTCCCCGACCAGCGCACCCCCCTCACCCCGACGCGGACCTGACGGCGGTGGGGCCGGGCATGCCCGGACTACGAGAATCGAACCTCAGCCGGCGGCGGCCATTGTCCGCAGTTGGGCCAGGGTCTCGCGGATGACGTCGCGCAGGTCGCGGTCCTCGGTGGCGTTGAGCCATCGTTCGTAGGCGACGCGGAACACGGCGATGCCGGTCTCGGTGGCCAGGCCGGCCTCGGTGTCGCCAATACCCCGCCGTCGCAACCTGTCGGCCAGGACGGCCGACATGGACGCGAGCTTGATCAGCTCACGTTCGCGGAGATTGGCGTTGGCCATGATCACCGTCTGCCGCGTCCGCGCGAACTCACGGTCGCCGCCGACCATCCCGGCCACTGCGTCGAGCGCGGCCGCGACGGCATCCAGCGCCGACGCCGTGGCCGGCGCCGCCTCCAGGGCGGCAACCGACTTTTCCTCCAGTTCGGACGACCCGTCGAAGAGAACCTCGCGCTTGTCGGCGAAGTATCGGAAGAAGGTACGGGCGGTGACACCGGCCCGTTCGGCTATATCGGCCACCACGGTCTGCTCGAAGCCACGTTCCAGATACAGCGCCAGCGCGGCCTCGCGCAGTCGGCTCCTGGCTCCAGGTTCCCACCGTCCCATACCGCGAGTTTAGGTGATGTCACCTGATGACACCGTGTTGCCACTGGTGATGTCATCAGGTGACATCGGCGTGTAGGGTGATGTCACTTAATGACATCACCGGTGGAGGTCTCGAATGGCGACGGCGAAGCGCATCCAGTACCACCAGTACGGCGGGCCCGAGGTCTTGCGGCTCGAGGACTTCGAGCCGACCCGGCCCGGCACCGGCGAGGTTCTGGTCCGTGTGCGGGCAGCGGCCGTCAACCCGATGGACTGGAAGATCCGCAATGGCGCCATGAAGATGCTGACCGCCCGGAGCTTCCCGCGTGGGCTGGGCCACGACTTCGCGGGCGTCATCGAGGCGGTCGGCGACGGCGTCACTCGGCTCGGCGTCGGCGACGAAGTGCTCGGCGGGGCGCCGCTCAAGACGGCGGGAGCGTTCGCCGAACTGGTCGTTGCCGATGAGAAGGGGATCGTGAAGAAGCCCGCGGATCTCTCATTCGAAGATGCCGCCGCGATCCCAACGGTCGGGATCACCGCCTTTCAGGCCCTGACCAACCCAAGGAAGCTGCAACCCGGGCAAGCCGTCTTCGTCCACGGCTGCCTTGGCGGAGTGGGCCGAGCCGCCGTCCAGATAGCCTCGATGTACGGCGCCTCGGTGGGAGGCAGCTGCCGCGCCACCGCCACGCGAGACGCGCGCGACCTCGGCATCGACCCGATCGTCGAGTTCGACTTCGACCCGACGGCGCTCAGAGGACGATTCGACATCGTCCTCGACACGGCAGGCACGCTCCCGATCAAGGCGGCGCAGACGTTGCTGAAGTCCGGCGGCCGCATCATCGACATCACCCCCACTCCCGCGAAGTTCGCGAGAAGTGCCCTGCCCGGGCCCTTCAAGGTGATGATCGCCCAACCCGTCACGAAGGACCTCGAGGAGGTCGCGCGAGCCGCCGGACAGGGAACACTGCGGCTGCCGATCGCTCGCACGGTGCCGCTCACACAAGCGATCGCGGCGCTCACGGAGTTCGAACGCGGCATACCCAAGGGCGGCAAGCTCGTCATCACGACCGGGTGACCGCCGTGTCGCTGTCAGCTCACGCTGTTCCGGTGCGGCGGCCCGCCGGAACAGCGTGAGCGCGGCGATACCCCGGAGCACGCCCTAGAACACCGGAACTAGAACACCGGAACGCCGTCGCGGGTCAGCTTCCAGTCCACCGACCCGAACCGCGACACATCGATCGTCCCCTTCGCCTGCACCCAGGCGATGATCGTGTTCCGGATCTCCTCCGAATTGGCCCACACCTGCTTCGCGGAGGCCACATGCGGGAAGTTGCCGCCCCCGCTCGCCCGGTAGTTGTTGACCGCCAGCACGAACTGCGCCTTCTCGTCGATCGGCTTGCCGTCGAAGCTGAGCCCCGCGATCCGCGAGCCCGGCGCCTTCGCGATGTCGATCTCGTAGGTGAGGCCGCCGACCGCGTCGTAGTTGTAGTCCGGGATGTCCGAGGCGTTCGTCAGCTTCGACGGGTCCACATCGCCGCCCGCCGGGGTCTGCACGTAGTAGCGCGCCGAGAACTCCAGATAGTCCTTGAGCTGGGCGCCCGTCAGCACCCGCGCCTCCAGGGTGTTCTCGAACGGATACAACCCCGCCACCTGCCGGATCGTGACCTCCCCGGCCGGGATCGCCGCCGTACGGGAGAAGCAGGACGCCTGCGAGAGCACCGGCAGCGCCGCGTACTCCGTCCCCGCCAGCGCCGCCTTCACCGTCTCCGACTGCACATGGTTGATGAAGTCGAGGATCGGCACATCCTTGTACGGCGCCTCGGTGGCCGTCATCGCCGCCGAGCAGGTGCCGATGGTCTGGTTCACATAGCCGACGACCTTCTTGTGCTCATCGCCGAGCAGCCGCACGATCCGCGGGTCCTCCTCGGCCGCGTTGGAGTTCAGCACCTTCGCGGACACCGACGCCACCTGCCAGCGACCCCGCTCCCACTCCAGCTCGAAGTCGAAGAGGGTGAGCCGCTGACCCCACTTGAGCGGTTCCGACAGCACGACCTCGCGTCTGGTCTCCTTGTTGACCACCCGTGACTCGGGGATCTCCACATGCGCGTGGCCCACCAGGATCGCGTCGATCCCCGCCACCTTCTCGGCCACCAGCGCCGCCGCGTTCTCCACATACGGCACCTGGTCCCCGTAGCTGGAAGTGCCGCTGGTCCCCGAATGCGCCGAGACGATCACCACGTCCGCGCCCATCGACCGCAGCCGCGGCACCCACTTCGCGGCCTGCTCCTCCAGACCCGGGAAGGTCATCTTCCCCTGCACATTGACCTTGTCCCAGATCGCGATGCCCGGATTGGTCAGCCCCAGCACCGCCACCTTCACATCCCGCCCGCACGGGGTGCGCAGCCGCGTCATCCAGTACGGCGCGAAGGCGGGCCGCAGCGTCTTCGCGTCCAGCGCGTTCGCCCCCAGCAGCGGGAAGTCGCACTGCTCCTCGAACTTCCGCAGCACCGGGATGCCGTAGTTGAACTCATGGTTGCCCAGCGCCGCCGCGTCATAGCCGATCGCGTTCATCGCCTGCGCCATCGGATGCACCGGTCCGTTCGCCCCGGTGATCGGATCCACCCTGGCGTAGTAGTACGAAAGCTGGGTGCCCTGGATGGTGTCGCCCGCGTCGATCAGCAGCGTATTGCGGCGCCCCTTCTCCTCACGGACCTGGTCGACCAGCGTGGAGATCTTCGCCAGGCCCACATCGTTGTGCGCCGCGTCGTCGAACTCGGCGTCGGTGAAGTAGTCCCAGTTGAAGACGTTGCCATGCAGATCGGTCGTGCCCATCACGGTGAAGGCGTACCGCCGCCGGGGGCGCCCGTGACCCCTCGCCCCGGCCGGGACGGCGGCTGCGGCCGAGGCGAGGGCGGCCCCCGCACTGGTCGCCGCGGTGCGGCCCAGAAACTTCCGACGGTTGAGCGGCATGGCTGATCTCCCCTGAGATACCTGCGAATTGGGCACAACGCGCGTAGATTCTGACCCAACCGCACCGCTTCGCACCAGCCCCGGCAGATTGCGATCAGGTTGCCCCCGGCGCCGCTTGAGGGGTGGTCAGACAACACCTGAACGGCGGCCGGGTCGTCCCGCCCCGCCGAGGGCCCGGGCGTCGTACGCTCCGGACACCACCCCGCGCACACCCGACCAGGAGCCGCCATGGACCAGCCGGCCCACCCCAGCCAGCCGCCACAGCCCACCGCCCCCGTGCCCTACGGCACCCCCGACACCCCGCGCGTCGCCGTCCGCGGCGAGGCGACCCTGGAAGTCGACCCCGAGATCGCCCGGCTCACCATCACCGTCAGCGCCCGCGGCGCCGACCGGCGCGCCGCGCTGGAGGACCTCACCCGCCGCAACAACCAGGTCCTGGAACTGGTGAAGTCCTACGGCGAGGCGGTCGAGAAGCTGGAGACCGGCGCCTTCTCGGTCACCCCCGAGATCAACCCCAAGAGCCGCCATGAGCGCGTACGGGCCTATCACGGCCGGGTGCACCTGACCGCGGCCCTCACCGACTTCACCGCCCTGGGCGAGCTCACCACCCGCCTCGCCGACCTCGAACTCACCCGCGTCGACGGCCCCTGGTGGGGGCTGCGCCCCGACTCGCCCACGTACGGCCGGGCCCGGCAGCAGGCGGTGCGCGAGGCGGTGCAGCGGGCCCGCGAGTACGCGGGAGCGCTCGGCGCCCGGCTGGTGGCGCTCACCGAGCTCGCCGACCTGGAGGCGGAGGAGGGCCCGTTCCAGCCCGTGGCCGTCGCCGCTCCGCGCGCCCGGTCCGGCTACGGCGGCCCCGCCGAGCGGGACGCCGTGGCCGCCCTCGACCTCGAACCGCAGCGTCAGACGGTGTACGCGCACGTCAACGCGCGCTTCACCATGACCCCGCCCGAGCTGTGAAACGCCTCCTCCGGAGCCCCGGAACCACCCTCCGAAACGCTCATCGGAGCGGCCCACTGCACGTTTCATTAGTTGTCAATAACCTGCCATGCAAAGGCCATGGGGGAGTGTGAAGTTCCCGGTTCTTTACTCGCGGGTAAGTCATAGGCTCGGCATCATGCGCCGAGCAAAAATCGTCTGTACTTTGGGACCCGCCACCGACTCGTACGAGCAGATCAAGGCACTCATCGAGGCCGGAATGGACGTGGCCCGCTTCAACCTCAGCCACGGCACCTATGCCGAGCACGAGGAGCGTTATCGGCGAGTGCGCAAAGCCTCGCTGGAAACCGGCCGCAGCGTCGGCATCCTCGCCGACCTTCAAGGTCCGAAGATTCGGCTCGGCCGTTTCCGTGAAGGGCCGGTACTCCTTGAACGCGGGGATGAGTTCATCATCACCGTCGAACCCATCGAGGGCGACCGGTTCCGCTGCGGCACCACCTACGAGGGGCTGGCCGGCGACGTCAGCAAGGGTGAGCGGATCCTCGTCGACGACGGCCGGGTCACCCTCGAGGTCGTCGACATCGACGGCCCCCGGGTGCACACCATCGCCATCGAGGGCGGCATGATCTCCGACCACAAGGGGCTCAACCTCCCCGGTGTGGCCGTCTCCGTCCCCGCGCTGTCCAAGAAGGACATCGAGGACCTGCGCTGGGCCCTGCGCATCGGCGCCGATGTCATCGCCCTCTCCTTCGTCCGCAACGGCAACGACGTCGTGGACGTCCACCGGGTGATGGACGAGGAGGACCGCCGGCTCCCGGTCATCGCCAAGATCGAGAAGCCGCAGGCGGTGGAGAACCTCGAGGGGATCGTCGACGCCTTCGACGGCATCATGGTCGCCCGCGGCGACCTCGGCGTGGAGATGCCGCTGGAACAGGTGCCGCTCGTCCAGAAGCGCGCGATCAAGCTGGCCAGGCGGAACGCCAAACCGGTGATCGTCGCCACCCAGATGCTCGACTCGATGATCGAGAACTCCCGCCCCACCCGGGCCGAGGCGTCCGACGTCGCCAACGCGGTGATCGACGGCACGGACGCGGTGATGCTCTCGGGCGAGACCAGCGTCGGCAAGTACCCGATCGTCACGGTCAAGACGATGGGCCGCATCGTCGCCGCCGCCGAGGAGGACATCCTCGCCAAGGGCCTGCCCCCGCTCACCGAGCGCAGCAAGCCCCGCACCCAGGGCGGCGCGGTGGCCCGCGCGGCGGCCGAGATGGGCGACTTCCTCGGCGCGAAGTTCCTCGTCGCCTTCACCCAGTCCGGCGACACCGTGCGCCGCCTCTCCCGCTACCGCTCCCCGATTCCGCTGCTGGCCTTCACCCCGGAGCCGGGCACCCGCTCCCAGCTCAATCTGACCTGGGGCGTGGAGACCTTCCTCGGTCCGATGGTCGATTCCACGGACGAGATGGTGGCCCAGGTGGACGAGGAACTGCTGCGCCTCGGCCGCTGCAAGAAGGGCGACCTGGTCATCATCACCGCCGGTTCCCCGCCCGGCGTCTCCGGCTCCACCAACCTGGTCCGCGTCCACCACATCGGCGCGGACGACCTGAGGTAACCGAGCCTCGCTCCCCGGGGCCGAAGTGCTGGACTCAGTACTTCGGCCCGACGTGCTTGTCCATGAGGGCGACGGAGGCGCGGCGGGCGACCGAGATGTTCCATGCGTTGGTCTGCCGCCATGAGACTCCCAGCTGATCGAGCGTGTCGGTGAAGAGCCTCCGGATGTCATCGGACTTGTTGGTGAAGAAGTACCGGGGGTACTCATAACGCCTGCGCTCCCCGGCGACGATCTTCGTCGTCCAGTTGGTGATCCGGCAGCCGTCGGAGTGCACCAGCCCTCGGACGAACTCCCAGGGATGGGCGCTGACGATTTCCTGCTGCCAGGGCTCCAGTGCTATGACGCGATCATGCTTCTTGCCCGGTCCATGCTGGGGAAGCAGGCACGGCCAGTGCTTGCTGTAGCCGGTCACCATGACGCAGCCTTGCCGCTGGACGCGGTAGACGCTGTTGTCGGGCCGGACGGCGCGCATCGCTTCCGCGCAGGAGTCGATGAGGCCCGGCCAGGCATCCGCACATGCGATGCGCAGGAAGTAAAGCCCCTTTTGCAGCGGACTGACGCAGCCATCGCCGAGGTAGAGCCCGAGTAGATAGGCGTAGGCGGCGGTGTCTTCCGGCGGGCGTGGTTCGGGTGCGCATCTGGGGCAGTGTGTTGCGCGGCGGATGGGCTCCAGCCGCAATTGCCATGCCCGGATAGCGTATCGGGATATCCCCGTCTGTTTGCTCACGGAGTTCAGGCTGTGCCCTTGGCGAACCAGAGCGAGGACCCGTTTGCGCGTTTCAAGGTCGTACACACATGCGAGTTTGGCCGTGACGCGCCCGTTGTGCTTCCCTGCGAAGGATTGTTCACCTCATCGAGGGAAGACCCCTGATTCTGCTGGTGACCTTGGAATTTAAGGAATGGTGCCCCGGGTGGGATTCGAACCCACACTGAATACCTTTTGAGGGTATCGTCTCTACCGATTGGACTACCGGAGCCCCTGCGTTCCGAAGGTTAGTCTAACCCCTCGGTGCGTCAAAGATACAGGACATCGGTAGGCTCGTGGTGCCCACCTGCCAGGAAACCGAGGAGCACAGTGAGCACCGCTGACGCCCCCGACGCGCAGTCGCACGTCCCACCGCAGACAACCCGCGTCGTCATCGCCGAGGACGAGGCCCTCATCCGCCTCGACCTGAAGGAGATGCTCGAAGAGGAGGGGTACTCCGTCGTCGGCGAGGCGGGCGATGGGGAGACGGCTGTCGCGCTCGCCCAGGAGCACCGCCCCGACCTCGTCATCCTCGACGTGAAGATGCCGGTGCTCGACGGCATCTCCGCCGCCGAGCGGATCGCGGCCGACCGTATCGCCCCCGTGCTGATGCTGACCGCCTTCTCCCAGCGCGAGCTGGTCGAGCGGGCTCGGGACGCCGGGGCGATGGCGTATCTCGTGAAGCCGTTCAGCAAGAGCGATGTGGTCCCGGCCATCGAGATGGCCGTCTCCCGCTTCACCGAGCTGAAGACCCTGGAGCAGGAGGTCGCCGACCTCTCCCAGCGGCTGGAGACCCGCAAGCTCGTCGACCGGGCCAAGAGCATTCTGCAGACGCAGTACGGGCTGACCGAGCCCGCGGCCTTCCGCTGGATCCAGAAGACCTCGATGGACCGCCGGCTGTCGATGCAGCAGGTGGCCGAGGCCGTCATCGAGGACGCGGCGGAGAAGAAGGCCACCAAGGAGCAGTAGAAGCCGCCAAGGAGCAGTAGAAGAGGGAAGGGCCCGCACCGCCGCTTTCGGCGGTGCGGGCCCTTCCCGTCGGCCCTCGGCCCTCAGTCCTCGCCGAGGTACGCCTTCCGCACCGACTCGTCGTGCAGCAGCGCATCCCCCGTCCCCGACAGCACGATCTTGCCGATCTCCATCACATGGCCCTGGTCGGCCAGCGACAGCGCCGCCTGGGCGTTCTGCTCGACCAGCAGGATCGTCGTGCCCTGGGACTTGAGCTCGGCGATGGTCTGCATGATCTTCTGCATCATGATCGGCGAGAGGCCCATCGAGGGCTCGTCGAGCATCAGCAGCTTGGGCCGGGACATCAGCGCCCGCCCCATCGCGAGCATCTGCTGCTCACCGCCGGAGAGGGTGCCCGCCGCCTGGTTGCGGCGCTCGCCGAGAATGGGGAAGAGCTCGTAGGCGTGTCGGATGTCGGCGGCTATGCCGTCCGCGTCCTTCCGCAGAAACGCTCCGAGCTGGAGGTTCTCGGCGATCGACAGCCGCGGGAAGATATGCCGCCCCTCGGGCGAGTGGGCCAGCCCCAGGGCGACGATCTTGTGCGCGGGGACGCCCCCCAGCGGTTTGCCGTCGAAGCGGATCTCCCCGCCGAGCGGCTGGAGCAGGCCGGACAGGGTGCGCAGGGTGGTCGTCTTGCCCGCGCCGTTGGTACCGATGAGGGTGACGACCTGTCCGGCCTCGACGCTGAACGAGATGCCCTTGACGGCCTCGATCTTGCCGTAGGCGACCCGCAGGTCCTCGACCTCGAGCAATGCGGTCACTGTCCGTCCTCCGTACGTGCTGTGGTGCCCCGCTGGGCCTCGTCCTGCGTGGCCCCGCCCGTGGCTCCGGTCGTGGCCCCGGCCTCCGCGGCCTCGACCTCGGCGGCCTCCTCCGCGCCCGGCGCGCCCTCGAAGGGGGTGCCGAGGTAGGCGGCGATGACGCGCTCATCGCTCTGGACGACCTCCGAGGTGCCCTCGACGAGCTTCTGGCCCTGGACGAGCACGGCGACCCGGTCGCAGAGGTTGAAGATGAAGCGCATGTCGTGCTCGATGACGAGCACGGCGGTGCCCAGGTCCCGGATGGCGAAGACCAGTTCCTCGGTGGCGCGGGTCTCCTGGGGGTTCATTCCGGCGGTGGGCTCGTCGAGCAGCAGCAGTCCGGGGTCGCTGGCGAGGGCGCGGGCGATCTCCAGCTTGCGCTGTTCGCCGTAGGGGAGGTTGCGGGAGAGGTGGTCGGCCTTGTCGGCGAGGCCGGTGAACTCCAGGAGTTCCATGGCACGGGCCTTGGAGGCGGCCTCGGCGCGCTTGAAGCCGGGGCCGCGCAGCAGGGCCGACCACAGGCCCTCCTTGGTGCGGGTGTGGCGGCCGACGAGCACGTTCTCCAGGACGGTCATATTGGCGAAGAGCCGGATGTTCTGGAAGGTGCGCGCGATGCCCGCCTGGGTGACGAGGTGGGGCTTGGGCGGCAGCACGGTGCCCCGGTAGGCGACGCTGCCCTCGGTGGGGACGTAGAGACCGGTGAGGCAGTTGAAGAAGGTGGTCTTGCCCGCGCCGTTGGGCCCGATGAGGCCGACGATCTCGCCGGGGTGGACATCGAGGTCGACCGCTTGTACGGCCGTGAGCCCGCCGAAGCGCATGGTGACGCCGGTGGCGGTGAGCACGGGGGAGGTCGTGGTGGTGGTCATCGCTGTCATGCCTCCGCCTTGGTGACGCCGACGGCACTGTCCTTGAGTCCGGTGGCGCCGGGGACGTCGAGCTGGCCGGTCTCGTGGTACTCGAGCTGCTGCCGCCGGTTGGGGACGATCCCCTCGGGGCGGAAGCGCATCAGCAGGATGAGCGCGATACCGAAGGCGAGGAGTTGGTAGTCCTGGAGGAACTCCAGCTTCTTGGGGATCAGATAGAGCAGGGTGGCGCCGAGCAGCGGGCCGCCGATGGTGCCCATGCCGCCGAGGATGACGGCGGCCACCAGGAAGGTGGAGTTGGGCGGGACGGGTCCGGCGAAGACGTACTGCTCGGGGACGACCGTGGACTGGAAGTGGGCCCATACGGCACCGGCGACCCCGGCCAGGGTGGCGCCGAGCGCGAAGGCGATGAGCTTGACCCGGAATCCGTTGATGCCCATGGCGGTGGCGGCGGTCTCGTCCTCGCGGATGGCGACCCAGGCGCGGCCGATACGGGAGTTGCCCGCCCGGCTGAAGATCAGCACGACGACCACCGTGACCAGCAGCATCAGCAGGTAGTAGTTGCCGTTGGAGTCGAGGGTGAGTCCGCCGACGCTGTGCTCGTCGTTGAAGTTGAACCCGAAGATCTCCAGCGGGGGGATGTTGGGGATGCCGTCAGGGCCGTTGGTGACGGAGGGGCCGGAGGTGCCGTCGAGGTTCAGCATGGCGAGACGGAAGATCTCTCCGAAGCCGAGGGTCACGATGGCGAGGTAGTCGCCGCGCAGCCGCAGGGTGGGGGCGCCGATGACCACACCGAAGATCAGGGAGACCACGCCGCCGGTGATCACGGCGGCCCAGAACGGGAACTTGACGTCGATCGTCGAGGCGGTGGACCCGGAGACCAGGGCGGCGGTGTAGGCGCCGACGCCGAGGAAGGCGACGTACCCGAGGTCGAGGAGGCCCGCGAGGCCGACGACGATGTTCAGGCCGAGGGCGACGGTCGCGAAGATGGCGATGTTGACGCCCAGTTCGGTGAAGCTGGACTTGTCCTGGAAGAAGGGGAAGACGATCGCGGTGATCAGCGCCGCCACCAGGGTGACGGAGCGGTAGGAGCTGGTGAGCTCGCTGATCCGGCTGATGAGTCCGGCCTTGACCAGGGCGACGGCGGCGAATCCGACGGCGATGAGGTAGCCGAGGAACGGCTCGGGGTGGTCGGCGTCGGTCTGGATGCCGTAGTTGACCACGTAGAGGCCGACGGCGAAGACCGCCGCGATGATCAGGATCTCGGCCCAGGAGGGCAGCTCCTTGGGGCGGCTCAGCAGGCGGCTGTCATCCGGGAGCAGGAAGGTGGTGGCCACGGGCACGGCCGTCACCACGGCGGCTATCCAGCCGCCGGGCTCCAGGTTGACCAGGCCGTCCAGGTCTACCGCGATGGCGATGACGGTGAACCAGGTGACGGCGAAGGTGCCGAGGGCCAGCATCCGCAGGGCCTGGGTGGAGCCGCTGGGGGTGAGCCAGCGCAGGCCCTTCAGGTCGAGGGCGGCCAGCGCGAAGACGGCGGTGCCGATGCCCAGGACGAGGGTGAGGAGCTGCAGTCCGCCGGGGTAGCCGTAGACGGTCAGATCGCCGGGGAATTCGGCGGTCCAGGTCCAGGCCAGGAAGGTGGAGACGACGGCGGCGGCGCCGCCGGCCGCGGTGAGGGCCCGGAGCAGGGTGGTGCGCGGGGCGGGTGCGCCGGTCTCGGCCGTGCGCACGGCGGTGGGCTGGGTCTTGTCGGTGGTCATCGGTTCACTCCCTCACGCCCGGTCCGCTACGCGTTCGCCGAGCAGACCCTGTGGCCTGACCAGCAGGACGACGATGAGCAGGGTGAAGGCCCATACGTCCTTCCAGGCACCGCCGCCGAGCTGGTCCATCCCGGGGATGTCCTGGATGTACTTGATGGCCAGGGCCTCGACGATGCCCAGGACGACGCCGCCGAGCATGGCGCCGTAGATGTTGCCGATGCCGCCGAGCACGGCGGCGGTGAACGCCTTGAGACCGGCGATGAAGCCCATCTCGAAGTTGATCTGGCCGTACTTGAGCCCGTGGGAGAGGGCGGCGACGGCGGCGAACGCACCGCCGATGGCGAAGGCCATCACGATGATGCGGTCGGTGTTGATGCCCATGAGCTTGGCGGTGTCGGGGTCCTGCGCGGTGGCCTGCATGGCGCGGCCGGCCCGGCTCTTGGAGACGAACAGCCCGAGGGCGAGCATGCACACCGGGGCGGCTATGAGGAGGAAGGCGTCGCCGCGCTGGATGTGCAGATTGTCGAGGATCTCGAACGACGATCCCTCGAACTGCGGGAAGCTGCGGGGCTTCTTGGCGTCGGGGTAGAAGGCCCAGACGGCCTGCTGCAGTGCGATGGACAGACCGATCGCGGTGATCAGGGGGGCGAGCCGGGGGCCGCCGCGCAGGGGCCGGTAGGCGAAGCGTTCCGCCGCGGTGGCGATGGCGACCGAGGCGACGATGCCGCCGATCAGCATCAGGGGCAGGGCGAGGGAGAGCGCGGTGCCGCTGGGCAGCCAGATGTAGATGGTGAGGGCCCCGAAGCCCCCGATCATGAAGATCTCGCCATGGGCGAAGTTGATGAGCTGGACGATGCCGTAGACCATGGTGTACCCGATGGCGATCAAGCCGTAGAGGGCGCCGAGAGTCAGGCCGTTGACCAGCGTTTGCGGCAGTTCGTGCACCGCAGGGCCTCCGATGAGCGTGTCGGATATGACGCCGCGCGAGGGCGATGGGTACGCCCTCGCGCGGATTCGTTTCGTGGGTGTGCGATCGCTGCCGGGGGTCAGTCCTTGAAGGTCTCGCTCTTCACGGACTTCCAGGCGCCCTTGGTGACCTTGTAGACGGTCAGCTGCTTGTTGGTGGTGTCGCCGTACTGGTCGAAGGAGACCTTGCCGGTGACGCCGTCGAAGGAGACCTTGCCGAGCGCCTCGGTGATCTTGGCGCGGGCGTCGTCCGGAAGCTTGCCGTCGTTGTCCTCGACCACGGCCTTGACGGCCTGGATGATGGCCCAGGCGGCGTCGTAGGAGTAGCCGCCGTAGGCCGCGTACGGGTCCTTGTAGTGCTGGTCCGCGTAGTTCTTCACGAACGTCTTGGCGGAGTCGAGCTGCTCGACCGGGTAGCCGACGGAGGTGGCGAGGTCACCGTCGTTGTTGGTGCCCGACGCCTTGATGAAGGCGGGGTCGTAGATGCCGTCGCCGCCCATGATCGGGACCTGCGCGCCGGCCTGCTTGACCTGGTCGGACAGCAGACCACCCTCGGGGTACTGGCCGCCGAAGTAGACGGAGTCGGCGCCGGAGGACTTGACCTTGTTGGCGATGCCGGAGAAGTCGGTCTCCTTGACGGTCAGGTGGTCCCGGCCGACGACCTTGCCGCCGAGGCGCTGGAACTCCTTGGCGAAGATGGTGGCCAGGCCGTTGCCGTACGCCTGCTTGTCGTCTATGACGAAGACCTTCCGCTTCTTCGCGTCCTTGTAGTAGTACTGCGCGGCGAAGCGGCCCTGGATGATGTCCGTGGTCGCGGTGCGGAAGTAGGTCTTGAAGGGGCGCGACTTCTTGCCCGAGGCCCAGTCGTCGCCCTGGCTGAGGGCCGGGTTGGTGTTGGCGGGGGAGACCTGGGCGAGGTCGCCTCTGTCGAAGACGCCCTGCATGGACTGGGCGACGCCCGAGTTGAGCGGCCCGACCGCGCCGAGGATGTCCTCGTCGTCGACCATCGAGGTCGCGTTCGCCTTGCCGGAGGAGGGCACGGCCTGGTCGTCGAAGGACTTGACCTTGAAGGTGACCCCGTCGACCTCGTTGTTCTTGTTGGCCACCTTCGCCGCGAGGTCGACGGAGTTCTTGATGCCCTGGCCGAGGGCGGACAGCGAGCCGGTGAGCGGGGCGTCGACACCGATGACCACGGTCGTCTTGCTGTCCTTGCCGCCACTGTCGTTTTTGTCGTCGCGCGACCCGCAGGCGCTGAGTGTGAGGGCGCCCGCGGTGATCGCGGTCGTGATGATGAGCAAGGAACGGTGTCGCACGAGGAATCCTTTCGCTGGCCCGGCACCCCGGGTTCATGGGGTGCCGTGTCCTCGCCGGATGAACCTGGAATGGCCGTGCGGGTGCGGCGTACACCCCACAGGGCCGTGACTGGCTGTGACTCTAAGCGCGGCGCGCGACCGGTGGCAGAGGTCCAGACGATGATGTGACTGTCTTGTTATGACGCGCGTCACCCCGGGATGTCCGTGTAGCGGAACGGAAGGGACGAATGGGGTGCATTTGGACCAATCATTAGGTCCGGATCCTGAGAAGGTGCAGTTCCGCTAAGGAGTGCGGTGAGCTTGTGAATGAAGCACGGAGGCGCGTGCGCGGATGAGCGCGGGAAGATCGATTTCGAAGTCGCCGAGGGTGCCGAAAATGCGATCTTATATTGCGTCAGTGTTACGCAGTGTTACGGCTGACGGTGCGGTTCCGGGGCCTGTCCGGGGCCGGGGGCGGGGTTCCGGAATGGCGTCGGGCCGGTGTCGGGCCGGTGCGGCTCAGGTCGGCGGGCGCCAGTTCTCGGAGCTGTGGGTGGCGCCGTTCGCGGCCGCGCAGCGGCGCTCGGCCAGCCGCTTGATCAGCGCTTTGGCCGCCGGGGTGCCATGTCGCTTCCGCTCGGCGCGCGCGGCCTGCACGATGTCGTCGTAGATCTCGTACTGCTCGTTGGAGAGCCCCTTCTGCTCCCAGTCGAGCCCGGCCCA
>NZ_JAAAYH010000021.1:0-50009 GCF_018035285.1 Streptomyces sp. MK37H
CGCACTCCGCCACCCGCGCCGCGAACACAGGCGACACCTCAAGCAGCTCCGCACCCATCCCCACCCACTGCGAACCCTGACCGGGGAAGACCAACACCGGACCCACACCACCCGTCAACGCCGCCGCACCCGACTGCACCACACCCGGATGCGACACACCCCCCGCCAACGCCTCCACGGCGGCCAACAGCTCCCCACGGTCAGCACCCACCACCACCGCCCGATGCTCAAACACCGACCGCGCCGTAACCAACGACCACCCCACATCCACCGACGACAGCTCGGACGCACCGCCCACCCACTCAGCCAGGGCGGCGGCCTGGCCACGCAACGCCTCCACACTCCGCCCCGACACCACCCACGGCACCACCCCACCCACCTCAGAGGACACCGCCGGCACATCCTCCTCAGGAGCCTGCTCCACGATCAGATGGGCGTTCGTACCGGAGATGCCGAACGACGACACCGCCGCACGGCGGGGCCGCTCCAGGTGAGGCCATTCCACCGGCTCATTCAGCAGCCGCAGCCCGCTGCCCTCCCATTCCACATGCGGGGTGGGCTCGTCCAGATGCAGGTTCGCGGGCAATCCAGGGTGCCGGAGTGCCATCACCATCTTGATCAAGCCCGCCACACCGGCCGCCGCGTGCGTATGGCCGATGTTGGACTTCAGCGACCCCAACAGCAGTGGCCGGTCGGCGGGGCGGTTCCGGCCGTACGTGGCGATCAGGGCCTCGGCCTCGATCGGGTCGCCGAGTTTAGTGCCGGTGCCGTGTGCCTCGAGGGCGTCCACATCGCCCGGGCCCAGCTGGGCGTTGGCCAGTGCCTGGCCGATGACGCGTTCCTGGGCCACGTCGTTGGGCGCGGTGAGGCCGTTGCTGGCACCGTCCTGGTTGATGGCCGAGCCCCGGATCACCGCCAGCACCCGATGGCCGTTGCGCCGCGCCTCCGACAGCCGCTCCAGCACCACCAGGCCGACACCTTCGGAGAAGCCGGTGCCGTCCGCGTCGGCGGCGAAGGACTTGCACCGGCCGTCCGGGGCCAGTGCGCGCTGCCGGGAGAACTCGGTGAACATGATGGGGGTGGCGAGCGAGGTGACACCGCCCGCAAGGGCCAGGGTGCACTCCCCCTGCCGCAGTGCCTGCACCGCCAGATGCATGGCCACGAGCGAGGCCGAGCACGCGGTGTCCACCGTCACCGCGGGCCCCTCCAGACCGAAGGTGTAGGCCACCCGGCCCGAGATCACACTGGTGAGCCCGCCCGTAGTGGCGTAGCCCTCGAATCCCTCGGGGATGCGCGGGGCGCGGGACAGATAGTCCTGGCTGGACACACCGGCGTAGACACCAGTACGGGACCCTTTCAATGACACCGGATCGATACCGGCACGCTCCAGGGATTCCCAAGCCATCTCCAGCACCAGCCGCTGCTGCGGGTCCATGGCGAGCGCTTCCCTGGGGCTGATGCCGAAGAACGCCGCGTCGAACCGGTCCGCCTCGACGAATCCGCCCTGGCGGACACAGCTGGTGCCGTAGTGCTCCGGATCGGGGTGGTAGAGGTTCTCCAGGTCCCAGCCACGGTCCGTCGGGAAGTCCCCGATCGCGTCCACACCCGAGACCAGCAGTTCCCACAGCTCCTCCGGGGAGGTGACCCCGCCGGGAAAGCGGCAGGCCATGCCGACCACGGCCACCGGCTCGTGGGAACGCTCCTCCACCTCGCGCAACCGCAGACGCGTATCGTGCAGATCGGCGGAAACGCGCTTGAGATACTCGACCAGCTTCTCTTCGTTCGCCATGAGGGTCACCCGGCCTTCAGCGATCGTCGCGCCCGGCACATTCAGGACACACCAAGCTCGTTGTCAATAAACTCAAGGACCTGATCCGCGGAGGCGGACTCCAGCCTTTGGGCCGCGCTCATTTCATCCGTCGGCTGCCGTGGCAAGTGCGTACTCGGAGGGACGATCGCGGTGGGGGTGGCGTCGGTGCCGTCGGAGGTCAGCCGTCGCACAAGGTGGTGGGCGATGCCTTCCGGGGTCGGATGTCTGAAGATCAGGGCCGCGGGCAGCCGCAGGCCAGTGGCGGCCGCGAGGCGATCGCGCAGTTCTACGGCGGTCAGGGACTCAAAGCCCAACTCCTTGAAGCTGGCGTCGGCGTGGACCGCCTCGGCATCGGTGTGCCCCAGCACGGTGGCGGCGTGGTCGCGCACCAGGCCGAGGAGGGTGCGATAGCGCTCCACGGCCGACAGACGTGCCAGCCGGGCGGCCCAGTCGACGGACGACGCTCCAGCGGCGGCAGCGGTGGCGCGCCGCCGTACGCTTCCGCCACCGGCACTCTCAGTCGCCACTCGGCCGGTGTTCAGGGAGCGCAGCTGAGCGGCGTCGGCGGGGCGCAGCACCAGCGCGTCGATCGTCAGCACCGGGGCGCCCACGGCATCCGCGACGACGACCCGCAGTTCACGCTCGCCCTTGGGCTCGGCGGTCTGGGGACGGGGGATGAGGCGGACGCGTACGGCGGTGGCCTCGGCCGCCCACAGGGACACACCGCTGATGGTGAACGGCAGCCACATCCGGCCGTTGTCCTCCTCCCTCTGAGTCCGGTCCATGCCATCCACGAGCAGCGTCGGATGCAGCGCCGCGTCCAGCAGGGCGGGGTGGATACCGAAGCGACCGGGCTCTCCCGCGGCCTCGGGCAGCTCCACATCGGCCAGCAGATCCGCGCCGTCCCGCCACACCGCGCGCAGCCCCTGGAACGCGGCTCCGTAGGCGTATCCGGATGCGGCGATCCGTTCGTAGAAGCCGTCGGTGTCCATCGGCCGCGCTCCCGACGGAGGCCAGGCCCCGGACAACTCCCCCGACCGGCTTTCCGGTACAGCGGGGCCGAGGACGCCCACGGCATGGCACATCCAGTCGGGGTCGCCACCCGTGCGAAGGCAGTCGTCGGGGAGGGAGTAGATCGCGATATCGCGGCGTCCGCCGTCGGCGGGTGGGCCCACCACCACCTGGACACACCGGCCGCCGGTCGCGGGCATCACCAGCGGCAGCCGCAGCGCGAGCTCCTCCACCACACCGCAGCCGGCCTCGTCGGCCGCCCGCAGCGCCCACTCCACCAGTGCGGCTCCGGGCACCAGGGCCACGCCCGCCACCACATGGTCGGCGAGCCAGCCGTGCGTCTGCGGGGAGAGACGTCCGGTCAGCACATGGCCGCTGCCATCTGCCAGCCGCACCGCGGCGCCCAGCAGCGGGTGGTCCGCGGCCACCAGGCCGAGGGCGCCGGGGTCCCCTGCGCGCCCGCCAGGGGCGTCCAGCCAGTAGCGCCGACGCTGGAAGGCGTACGTGGGCAGATCGACCGTACGGGGCGGGGGGTCGGCCGGGAAGGCGGCCGACCAGTCCACCTCGGCCCCGGCGATAAATGCCTGCGCGACCGACTTGGTCAGCTGGGCCAGGTCCCCGTGGTCGCGCCGCAGGGTGGGCACCGCGGCGGCGCCGATCTCGGCGTGCTCGAAGCTCTCCCGCATCGCCATGGTGAGGACGGGATGGGTGCTGGCCTCGATGAACACCCGATGCCCAGCCGCCAGCAGCGCCTCGACGGCATCGGCGAACCGCACCCGCTCCCGCAGATTCCGCACCCAGTAGTCCGTGTCCAGGATGGATACATCGGTCCGGCCACCGGTCACGGTGGAGTAGAACACCGCCCCGGACCCAGACGCCTCGACCGGCTCAACTCCCCTGAGCAGCTCGGTGAGTTCGTCGGCGATCTCCTCGACCTGGGGGCTGTGCGAGGCGTAGTCCACCTCGATCATCCGCGCCCGCTCGCCCACCTCCTGACACACAGCCACCACAGTGGCCACCTGCTCCGGCGGCCCGGACACCACCGTGGACTCGGGCCCGTTCACCACCGCCACCACGACCGCGGCGGCCCGGTCGCCGAGCCCGGTCAGCAGCTCCTCGGCCTGCTCGTGGCCCAGTGCCAGCGAGGCCATGGCCCCGCCCCCGGCGAGTCGCCGCAGGGCCCGGCTGCGCAGCGCCACGACCTTCGCACCGTCCTCCAGGGACAGCGCTCCCGCCACCACGGCCGCCGCGATCTCGCCCTGGCTGTGCCCCACCACGGCGGCGGGGCGCACACCGTACTCGGCCCATACGGCGGCCAGGGACACCATCGCCGCCCAGAGCACCGGCTGCACCACATCGACCCGGCTCAGCTCGGCGGCGCCTTCGGCACCCCGCAGGACATCGGTGAGCGACCAGTCGACGTGGGGCGCGAGCGCTCGTTCGCACTCCGCCACGCGGGCGGCGAACACCGGTGAGGCGTCCAGCAGTCCGGCGCCCATCTCGGCCCACTGCGAACCCTGCCCGGGGAACACCAGCACCGGGCCCGCGTCAACGGCCGCACCGGAGCGTGTGACGCCCGGGCCCACCACGCCGGGATGCGTCGCGTCGGCCGCCAACGCCTCAAGGGCGGCGAGGAGTTCGCCACGGTCCGCGCCGACCACCACCGCGCGGTGGTCGAACTCCGTCCGGGTGGTGGTCAGTGACCAGCCCACGTCCCGGGGCGACGGTGTGTCGTCGGCGGCCGTGTGGGCGGCCAGCTCCCGGGCTTGTCCCCGCAGGGCTTCGGCGCTGCGGGCGGACAGTACCCAGGGCACCGGCCAGTCGTCCTCGTCCGTCCGCGTGCCGCTGGGGGCGGGTTCCGGTCCGGGGCCCTGTTCCACGATCAGGTGCGCGTTGGTGCCGCTGATGCCGAAGGAGGACACGCCCGCGCGGCGGGGCCGTTCGTCGCGCGGCCACTCCACCGGCTCGGTCAGCAGCCGTACCGCGCCGCTGTCCCAGTTGACGTGGGGGCTGGGCGTGTCGATGTGCAAGGTGGCGGGCAGCAGTCCGTGCCGCATGGCCATCACCATCTTGATGACGCCCGCCACACCGGCCGCTGCCTGGGTGTGACCGATGTTGGACTTCAGCGAGCCCAGCCACAGGGGCCGCTCTTCGGGCCGCTCCCGTCCGTACGTGGCCAGCAACGCCTGCGCCTCGATCGGGTCCCCCAGGGTGGTTCCGGTGCCATGCGCCTCGACGGCGTCCACCTCGGACGGGGACAGCCGGGCGTCGGCGAGGGCCCGGCGGATCACCCGCTGCTGGGAGGGGCCGTTGGGCGCGGTCAGGCCGTTGGAGGCGCCGTCCTGGTTGACGGCCGAGCCCCGGATCACCGCCAGCACCCGGTGGCCGTTCCGCCGGGCGTCGGACAGCCGCTCCAGCAGCAGCAGGCCGACGCCCTCGCCCCATCCCGTGCCGTCGGCGGCGGCCGCGAAGGGCTTGCACCGCCCGTCGGGGGCCAGGCCCCGCTGGCGGGAGAAGCCGGTGAACATGCCGGGTGCGGCCATCACCGTGACCCCTCCGGCCAGGGCGAGCGCGCACTCGCCCTGGCGCAGCGCCCGCGCCGCGAGATGGATGGCCACGAGCGACGACGAACACGCCGTGTCCACCGACACCGCGGGCCCTTCCAGGCCGAAGGTGAACGCCACTCGGCCGGACACCACGCTCGGGGTGCCCCCGGTCAGCAGATGGCCGTCGAGCCCCTTGGGCGCTTCGTGCAGCCGGGGGCCGTAGTCCTGGGGCATCACTCCGACGAACACCCCGGTGGCGCTGGACTGGAGGGCGGTGGAGCGGATGCCCGCCCGTTCGAAGGTCTGCCACGCGGTTTCCAGCAGCAGCCGCTGCTGTGGATCGGTGGCGAGCGCCTCCCGGGGGCTGATCCCGAAGAACTCCGCGTCGAATTCCGGTGCGTCGTAGAGGAAGCCGCCCTCGTGGGCGTAGCTGGTGCCGGGGCGGTCCTGGTCGGGATCGAAGAGTCCGGCCAGATCCCATCCGCGGTCCCGGGGGAACTCCCCGATCGCGTCGACGCCCTCGGCCACCAGCCGCCACAGCGCCTCGGGCGAGTCGACGCCGCCGGGGAAGCGGCAGCCCATGGACACCACCGCGATCGGCTCTTCGGCGTGGCGCGCTGCGGGAGTCGCTGGCGCGCGCGGGGTGGCGGCAGGGGTGGTGTGGGCGCGCAGATGGTCGGCGACGGCCAGGGGCGTGGGGTGGTCGAAGGTGAGCGTCGCGGTCAGCGGCAGCCCGGTGGCGGCGCCGAGCCGCTCGCTCAGTTCGGTCGCCGCGAGCGAGTCGAAGCCCAGCTCCTTGAAGGTGAGGCCGGGATCGATGACGTCCGGCTCGGAGTGTCCGAGGACGAGGGCCACTTGGGTCCGTACAACCTCCAGCGGGTCCCGGTCCGGCCCCGTGTCGCCGGGCTCGGCCGTCTCTCCTACGGGCGCTGCCGGATCCGGGGCGGCCTCCGCCCCGGTGGCGTGAGCGCCCCGCGCGGTGGATTCGGGTGTGGTGCCGGGCCAGTAGCGGTCCCGCTGGAAAGCGTACGTCGGCAGAGGGACCCGCTGGCGGAGTCGCCCGGCGCAGGCACGATCCCAGGCCACCTCGGCGCCGCGGACATACGCCTGGGCCATGGCGGCGGCGAAGGTGCGTACCTCGGGGCGGTCGCGGCGCATCGCCGCCACCGCGGTCGGGCGTGGCCGCCCGGGGGCCGGTACGGGCCGTGCGGCGAGGCATTCGCGGGTCATGGCGGTGAGCGGGGCGTCCGGCCCGAGTTCGAGGAAGGTGGTGACACCGGCGTCAAGGAGGGTGTGCACACCGTCCATGAAGCGCACCGCGTGGCGGGCGTGCCGGGCCCAGTAGTCCGGTGCGGCGAGTTCCGAGGCGGTGGCGAGCCGTCCCGTCACATTGGAGACGAGAGGGATGGCCGGTGCGGAGAAGGTCAGTCCGGAGGCGACGGCACGCAGCTCGTCGAGCATGGTGTCCATGTGCGGCGAGTGGAAGGCATGGCTGACCTTCAGCAGCCGGGCCTTGCGGCCGCGCTCGCGCCACGCGGCGGTGGTCGCGCGGACGGCGTCGTGGTCGCCCGAAATCACCACCGACGAGGGCCCGTTGACGGCGGCGAGGTCCAGCTGGTCCTCCCACCCGGCGAGCAGTCCTGCGGCCTCGTCCGCGTCGGCCTGCAGCGCGGCCATGGCGCCCTTCGCCGTGATGGCCTGCATCAGCCGGCCGCGGGCGGCCACCAGGGTGCAGGCGTCGGGCAGGGTGAGCACACCGGCCACATGGGCCGCGGCGATCTCGCCGACCGAGTGGCCCATCAGATGGCCGGGGGTGAGCCCCCAGGATTCGGCCAGCCGGTAGAGGGCCACCTCAATGGCGAACAGCGCCGGCTGGGTGTACGAGGTGCGGTCGAGCAACGCCGCTCGCGGGGACGGGGGTTGGGCGAACATCACCTCGCGCAACGGCTCTGCCAACTGCCCGTCCAGACAGTCGCACACCTCGTCGAGCGCCGCGGCGAAGACCGGATAGGCGGCGTACAGCTCACGGCCCATGGCCGCTCGCTGGCTGCCCTGGCCGCTGAAGAGGACGGCGAGACCGCCGTCCGTGGCCCTGCCCCGCACCACTCCGGCGGTCTCCTTGCCGTTCGCCAGCGCGTCCAGTCCGCTCAGCAGCTCGTCGGCGCCCTCGCCGAGGATCACGGCGCGGTGGCCGAAGGCGGTCCGGGTGGTGGCCAGGGAGTGTCCGATGTCGGCCGGGGAGAGGCCGTCGTGGTCCGCCAGATGGTCCCGTAGCCGCCCGGCCTGGGCGCGCAGCGCCACGGGGGTCTTCGCGGAGACCGGCCAGGCCACCACGGGAGGCAAGAGGCCGTCGTCGGCGGGAACGGGCGCCGACGCGGGTGCTTCGCCGAGGACGAGATGGCAGTTGGTGCCGCCCATGCCGAAGGAGCTGACCCCGGCGAGCAGTGGTCGGTCCGGGCGGGGCCACTCGCCGAGCCGGTCCTGGACCCGCAGCCCGAGCTCGGTCAGCGGGATCCGCGGGTTCGGGGTGGCGAAGTGGAGGCTGGCCGGGAGCAGGCGGTGGGTGATACCGAGGGCGGTCTTGAGCAGTCCGGCGATGCCCGCGGCACCCTCGAGGTGGCCCACGTTGGTCTTGGCGGAGCCTACGAGCAGCGGTGTGCCGTCCGTCCGTACGGTCCCGAGCGCGGCGCCGAGCGCCGCCGCCTCGACGGGGTCGCCGACGGGGGTTCCGGTGCCGTGCAGCTCGACGTACTGAACCTGGTCGGGTGAGACTCCGGCCCGCCGGTGGGCGGTACGCACCACGGCCTCCTGGGCCGCCGTGCTGGGGGACGTCAGCCCGTCGGTGGCGCCGTCGTTGTTGACGGCGCTCGCGTGGATGACGCAGTACACCGGGTCGCCGTCGCGTACGGCCGCGGCGAGTGGCTTGAGGAGGACCGCCGCGCCGCCCTCACCACGGACGAATCCGTTGGCGCGGGCGTCGAAGGTGTGGCAGCGCCCGTCCGGCGAGAGCCCGCCGAACTGGGCGGCGGCGGCCGCCATGCTGTCCTCGGTGAGGATGAGGTTGACGCCGCCGGCCAGGGCCAGGGTGCACTCCTGGCGGCGCAGGCTCTCGCAGGCGGTGTGCACGGCCACCAGCGAGGAGGACTGTGCGGTGTCGACGGTGAGGCTGGGTCCGCGCAGACCGTAGCCGTAGGAGACCCGGTTGGCGATGATGCTGCGGTGGACACCGGTCATGGCGTGCCGGGTGGCCGCGGTGGTGTCCCGGCGCAGGAGGGCGGCGTACTCGTCCCAGATGGCGCCGACGAACACACCGGTCGGGGTGTCCTTCAGCGTTCCGGGGCGGATTCCCGCGTCCTCGAACGCCTCCCAGGCGAGTTCGAGCATCAGCCGCTGCTGCGGGTCCATGGCCGTGGCCTCTCGGGGCGAGATGCCGAAGAAGGAGGCGTCGAAGGTGTCGACGCGGTCCAGGAAGCCGCCGTACCAGGTCGGGGCCGACCGGTCGGAGCCGTCGCTGACGGGACCGTCGGCGGCCGCGCCATCGGCGGCCGCGCCATCCGTAGCGGGGCCACCAGTGGCGGAGGCGCCGGTCCGGCGGCGGTCGTCCGGCATGGCGGTGATGGCGTTTCCGCCCTGCCGCAGCAGCCGCCAGAAGGCCGACGGGCTGGGTGCGTGGGGCAGGCGGCAGGCCATTCCCACCACGGCGATGGGCTCCGCGTGCTGAGGTGTACGGGTGGGCTCGGCGCTATCCATCGCACCCCATACGGCGCTCGGAGAACGGCTGCGTGTTCGTGGTCATGGGCGGCACTCCCGCTCCGGATTGATGATCGGTGCGAGCACGTGGCCCATCGTGGGGCGCGGTTCTAAAGCAAGACCAAATAGGCCACGGCCGGTGACTTTAGAGACGCGTTACCGGAACCCCGGACGATCGCTTGAGCGGGTGAGCCTTTATGTGCCCTGGCCGACCCGATCTTTCGAGCACACAGGAGGAGTGCCATGACCTCTCCCTCGGCCGTGCCGCCAGGCGGCACGGTGTCGGACTACTACAGCTCGCTGGGCCCGCTTCTGCAGATGGCGTGGGACGACAACTTCCACTTCGGCTACTGGGACGGCCCGTCCGATACCCGTTCGGTGCAAGAGGCCACCGATCGCTTCACGGATCTGCTGATCGAACGGCTGCGGGTGGGGCCGGGAGACCGGGTACTGGATGTCGGCTGTGGTATCGGGAAACCGGCGATGCGGCTGGCGTCCGCCACCGGCGCCAATGTCCTGGGCGTCACGATCAGCGAGCTCCAGGTCAAACAGGCGACCGAATCCGCCCGGCTGGCCGAGCTGTCCGACCGGGTGGCATTCCAATACGCCGACGCCATGGCGATGCCTTTCGACGACGCGGCTTTCGACGCCGTACTCGCATTCGAATCGATCAATCACATGGACCGTCCGACGGCGCTGCGGGAGATGGCCCGTGTGCTGCGGCCGGGAGGCCGCGTGGTGCTCACGGATGTCACCCCGCCGAGCGACGGCAGTTATCAGCCGGACGACGATCCCGCCGTGGTCACCTCGCTGACCCGGCTGGAGGACTGGCCCGGTCTGGTCGGTGACGCCGGACTGGTGCTCGATGAGCTGACCGATGTCACCGAGAACACCAAGGACACCGCCAACCGCATGATCGACGGCATCCTGCGCTGTCGCCGGGAGTTCGAGGCGCGCCACGGGGTCAGCGTGCAGGAGGTGCTGGACGCCGCCAAGTCGGCGCTGCCCACCGTGCCCAGCGCCGGCTGCGCCATCGTGGTGGCTCACAAGCCCTGAATCGGCGGCAAACCTGACGGTTATTCGAGAAACCTTCATGGGTCCCGCGCAGACGGAATTCTCCGCTCCTCATCAAAGCGGCGCCAAGGGGCCCATGATCTCGCAAGGTGTGCTTGTCCCGGCCGATGCGATCCGCGTATTCTCTTTCACGGACTGCAACACCTCAAGTGCGGGATAACCGGACTCCGATCTTCCGGACCGTATTGCGAATACCCGCTCCGCACCGTCGAGGACGCCGCCTCGAGGGCGCGTATATCCGGATTCTAGGTGAGGTGGGTAGTCATAGGACTCGCTTACGATGTGGGGCACCTGCCGAAGGCGTCGATCTCGCCCATCCCCTGACTCCCCGGCAGGTCCGCGATAAAAGAGGGGTGAGTAATGGCAGTCGCGAACGGCGTGCGTCAGTGGATCCGGCGGCACCGCCCGTACCCGTCCAGTGCGGAGCGGCCGGACCACTTTCCACACGCAAGCGGCTCGGCAAGCGCCCACTTCCCATCCCCTTCGGGGCCGCCGGACTCCGGGGGCGTGACAATTCCAGCGCGCCACCCGGACGGCAAGGGCCGACGAACCGCATGGACCGCCAGAGCCCGGCCCGCACACGCGTTCGCCTCCGGAAGCAGACCGCCCTCGAAATCGAGAGAACACACAGACAACCCCGCGGGCAATTCCGGCAAAGGCGCCGACTGTCCCATGACAGCACTCGTCGGCGACTCGGATGGGGCACATCGTGCGATATGAGATCATGGGACCTCTCCGCGTAGTGGAAGAGGAGAGGAAATTAACTATCAGGGCGCGGAAGATCGAGGTCCTGTTGACCGTCCTCCTCGTCCGCGCCGATCAAGTGGTCCCGATCGACCAGCTCATCACGGAGATCTGGGGAGAGGATCCGCCGCGCCGGGCGATCGCCGGGCTCCATGTGTATGTCTCCCAGATCCGTAAGTTCCTGCGCCGGCCCGGCCAGAACGAAAGCCCCGTTATCACCCGCCCGCCGGGATATGTCCTGCGGCTGGGCCACGACCGCCTCGACTTCCACTGCTTCGAACAGCTGGTGTGCGAGGGCCGGGACCATCTGCGGGAGCGGCGTTACCAGCAGGCCACGGCGACTTTCGAAAGCGCACTCGATCTATGGCGCGATCCATTGCTGGACGACGTATGCCATGGGCCGATCCTCGAAGGCTTTCAGGCCTGGCTGAAGGAAGCCCGGCTGGAATGCATCGAGATGCTGACGGATTCCCGGCTCATGCTCGGCCGCCATCGCGAACTGGTGAGCGATCTGTATCAGCTGACCACCGAGCATCCCTTGCGGGAGGCACTGCACCGTCAGTTGATGCTGGCGCTCTACCGCTGTGGCCGCCGGGCGGACGCCTTGCATGTGTATCAAGCGGCGCGCAAGACGCTCAATGAAGAACTCGGGCTCGAGCCGTGCCGGGCCCTGCAGGACATGCAGCAGGCCATCCTCACCTCGGATGACCGACTGGAACTGCATGTTCCCGCTTGAGGAGGACCGCGTAAGGAGGTGGAGATATTGAGCGAACACGCCAGTTATCTGTCCGAGGGCAGTCCGATCGAGGTCGTCCTCGAAGGCGGACCGGACGATCTGCCCCGGGCATTCCGGACCGGGCGATCGACGCTCACCAGTAAGAAGCTCAAAATCCAGCACCGCGATGGATACGAGCACTTCGAACTCGTCAACGATTCCGCTGACATCACCACAGCGATCTTTCGCTGGACCATGCGTACGAAAATCGCCGAGTAGCCTCCATGGCTCCGGAACCCCGGGACCGCCGACCGGCCACCGCCGGCCGGCGGTCCCGGGGCGGGGGCCGTGGCCAGGAGGTCCGTATGCGCACTTCACAATGGCGCGGGGTCGTGATCGCCGCGCTCACGATGTCGACAGCCCTTGCCGCACTGCCCGCCGGGCCCGCGTCGGCCCGGACATCCGCCGGCCCCGCCACCAAGGTGGTGGACGGCCGCACCCAGCCGGTGTTCTCCTACGCGGATGCCGTGCGTGAGCACCTGATGGTCCAAACGCCGGTCGACAGTGACGGCGATGGCCACAAGGACCGGGTCGCGGTGGACATCATCCGGCCCAGGGAGACCCAGCAGGGTCTCAAGGTGCCGGTCATCATGTCGTCCAGCCCCTACAACGACACCGTGGGCCGTGGCTTCGAGTCGGAGCGGAAGAGCTACGACGCCCAGGGCAACCCGGCCAAGTTCCCTCTCTTCTACGACAATTACTTCGTGCCGCGCGGCTACGCCGTGGTCGATGTCGATGTGACCGGCACCGGTGGATCCGACGGCTGTCTGACGGTCGGCGGCGCCGCCGATGTGGCGGCCGCCAAGGCCACGATCGACTGGCTGGGCGGCCGCGCCACCGCGTACACGGCCGACGGCAGCGAGGTGAAAGCCTCCTGGTCCACCGGCAAGGCGGGCATGATCGGCCACTCGTACGAGGGCATGCTGGCCAACGCGGTGGCGGGCACCGGGGTGGAGGGGCTGGAGACCATCGTGCCGATCTCCGGAGTCAGCTCCTGGTACGAGTTCGCCCGCACCAACGGCGCCAAGCACTGGAACGGTTTCGCCTCGTATCTGACCACCGCGCTGGACACCGACCCGCCCCAGAAGTGCCAGGCGGTGCGCGAGCGGCTGCAGGCCGGTGAGGACGACACCACCGGCAACTACAACGCCCACTGGCATGAGCGCAATTACATCGCGCAGCCCGCACCCGAGGTGAACCAGGTGCGCGCGAGCGTCCTCGCCGCGCATGACATCAACGACTACAACATCCGGATCAATCAGCTCGCGAACTGGTGGGATGCGCTGGCCGAGCGCGGGGTGCCACGCAAGCTGTGGCTGGGCCGCTACGGCCACACCGATCCGTTCGACTGGCCCGGTCGGCGTGCGCAGTGGGTCGACACCGTGCACCGGTGGTTCGACCACTGGCTGTACGGCGTCCAGAACGGAATCATGGACGAGCCCCGCGTCGATCTGCAGACCGGCCCCGACACCTGGACGACCCAGACCGACTGGCCCGCGGGCACCTCCTCGGTCCCCCTCCACCCCGGGCCCGACGGCTCGCTGGCGCTGAGCCCCGCGAGCGGCACCGGCACCTTCACCGACACCAAGCTGAGTGAGGCGGATCTCACCGCGGACCCGTCGGCGAACCGTCCGGACCGGCTGGCCTTCGTCACCCCGCCACTGCGCACCGGGGTACGGCTCTCCGGTACACCCACCGCCGATCTGCGGGTCACACTCGACAAGCCGACGTCGAACCTCACCGCGCTGCTCGTGGACTACGGCGAGGACGAACGGATCGACTGGAACCGCAACGAACCCCAGAACCGGATCCACGACGGTCTGCGCGGGCTGGACGAGGAGTCCTGCCACGGGGAGAGCACCGCCCAGGACGACGCCTGCTACCAGCAGACCGCCAATGTGACGGCGCGCAGATCCTCCGAGGTGATCGCCCGGGGCTGGATGGACGCCCAGAACCGCCACTCGCTCACCGCCCCCGAGCCGCTGACGCCCGGCCGGTCCTACCGGATCACCTGGAAGACCCTGCCGGGCGACTACGAGATCAAGCCGGGCCATCGGCTGGGGCTGGTCCTCGGCGGCACCGACGCCGACTTCCTCTACTTCGAGG
This sequence comes from Streptomyces sp. MK37H, assembly GCF_018035285.1. NCBI lineage: Bacteria > Bacillati > Actinomycetota > Actinomycetes > Kitasatosporales > Streptomycetaceae > Streptomyces > Streptomyces sp. MK37H. The sequence goes on from NZ_JAAAYH010000021.1 coordinate 13,817, forward strand.
ACCCGACCGGGGCGAAGGTGACGGTGGACCTGGGTGGCAGCCGGGTCACCGTACCGGTGACCGCCGCCGACAGGCTCCGCAACTCCCTTCGCTGATAGGCGCGTTGATGACCGCCCGGGCCTCCGCCACCGGCGGCCCGGGTGCAGTCCCGTAGCCAGGCCCTCAGCCCTGCGTCCAGGCGTGGATCACATGGGCGCCGAGGTCCGCGTGCTCCCCGGCCATGCGGTGGCCGCTCTCGTACCGGGCCGTGAGGTCGCGGTAGCGGATGTCCTCCCTCGCGGAGAAGCCCAGCCGACGCAGTTCGTCCGCGAGCTCTTCCGGGGTGAAGAAGCTGAGGAAGGGCTCACCGGCCTCGGCGGCCCACGCCGCGCGCGCCTCGTGCACGGCACGTTGCTCCGGTGGCAGCGCGTCCGGCGGCTCACCGTAGTCGAAGACCACGCCCGAGCCGTCCGGCAGGGCCGCGATGAAGCCGAGCGTGTCCAGCACGGCGGTGTGCGTCAGATACGGCACCACCCCGAGCCAGAAGAAGAACGCCGGGCGGGCCGGGTCGAAGCCCGCCGCGGTCAGCCCGTCGGCCAGGCTCTGCCGCTCGAAGTCCACCGGCGCGAAGGTCAGTGACGGCGGCACGGGGATCTCCGCGGCGGACAGACGGTCGCGCTTCCACTGCTGGGTGGCGGGATGGTCCGCCTCGAACACCCTCAGGCCCTCCGCCTCGTACGGATTGCGGCAGCCGAAGGTGTCCAGCCCCGCCCCGAGCGCCACCGCCTGCCGTACCCCGCGTGCCACGGCTGCCGCGACGGCGTCCTCGGCGAACCGCGCACGGGCCGCCACGGACAGCCGCACCTCCTCGCGCTCGGGGTGGAAGGCCGCCTCGAGGACGGGGTCGTCCGCGTCGGCGGCGAGGATACGGAGCGCCAGCGGGTCGTAAAACACCCGGCCGTCCTCCAGCTCCTGGTGGGCCGCGCGGAACGCGGCCGCGCCGCGGGCGGTGATGCTGGGCCGGCCGATCTGCATGGAACGTCCTCCCCCGAGTCCCACCGCGGATGCCGCGAGCGACACCTCCATGGTGTCAGCTCGGCACTCCGCGTGCGGCGCTGACGACCCTTGTTTTCAAGGGAGTTACGCGATGAACGGCGACCCGGGGACCGCCCCGGCGGTGGCGCCGCGCGGCGGGCGCGCATTGTCCCATCAATGGGCTCCGGACAGGGGTTGACCGGGCCCATCGGGTGCAACCGATCGGCCGAACCGGTGAAGCTCCCCACCACTCCGCAAGCCCCTCTGATGTCGTGCAATAAATATGACAAACCGACAATCAGAACAAAAGGGTCCGGCATGGCCGGACCAGTGCGGAGTGCACCGTGTCCCATCACCCACGCCATCGGACGGCGCTTCTCGCCGTCGCCCTGCTCGGCGCCGCCACCGCGTGCGGCAGCGGGACACCGGCCACCCCGAAGGCCGAGGAGAAGCCCTCGAAGACCTCGGCGGTGGCCCGGAGCGGGTCCATGAAGAACTTCACCCTCGTGGCCACCGGCGATCTGCTGGTGCACGCCTCGGTCATCCGGCAGGCGAAGGCGGACTCGGGCGGCGAGAACTATGACTTCCGGCGCATGATCCAGGCGGCCGCGCCCATCGTCGCCCAGGCCGACCTGGCCATCTGCCATATGGAGACCGTCTACGGGGCCACCCACGGGCCGTTCACCGGCTATCCGACCTTCAAGACCCCTCCGCAACTCGCCTCGGCCGTGAAGAACGTCGGCTACGACTCCTGCTCCACCGCCTCCAACCACACCCTCGACGCCGGTCCGGAGGGGGTGGTCCGCACCCTCGACGCCATGGACAAGGCCGGGCTCAAGCACGCCGGATCGGCCCGCTCAGCCGCGGAGAGCGTCCGTCCCACGATCATGGAGGCCGGCGGCGCCAAGGTGGCCCATCTCGCCTACGCCTACGGCACCAACGGCATCCCGGTCCCCAAGGGCAAACCGTGGCTGGTCAACCTCATCGATCCGGCGCGGATCATCAAGGACGCGCGGGCCGCGAGGCGCGCCGGGGCCGATGTGGTCGTCGTCAGCGTGCACTGGGGCACCGAGTGGCAGCAGGCGCCGGACAAGCTCCAGCTCTCGCTCGCCAAGAAACTCACCGCCTCCAAGGACGGCGGCCGCCGCGACATCGACCTGATCATCGGCACCCACGCCCATATCCCCCAGGCGTACGAGAAGGTCAACGGCACCTGGGTGGTCTACGGCATGGGCGACCAGATCGCCGGGGTCATGCCCGACAAGCGCGGCCAGATGGGCTCGGCGGCGCGCTTCACCTTCACCCCGCCCTCCGCCCCGGGCAGGGCGTGGCAGGTGAAGAAGGCGGAGTACATCCCGCACGCCGTGGACAATGACCCGATCACCCTGGTGAACCTTCCCCGGGCTCTGGAGAAGAGCCCCGGCAACCCGGGTTACACCAGTGCCCTGAGCACCATCCAGGAGGCGGTGCTCAGCCGGGGCGGCAAGAAGGACGGCCTGTCCATGGGACGTTGACCGGGCCCGCTCCGGGTGGCGCTACCGCTCCGGTCGCTCCGTCCCGCCCGGCTGCTCCGGGTGATCCGACGGACCAGGCTGACCCGTCCGCTCGGCGGCGTCCTGTGTGTGGAAGGCCAACCGGTCGTTGTGCACATCGACCCGGACCTGGCTGTGCGCGGGCAGCTCGCCGCCGAGCAGCATCCGGGAGAGCGGATTGTCGACCTCGCGCTGGATGGTGCGGCGCAGCGGCCGGGCGCCGTACTCCGGCTGGTGGCCGTGGGTGGCCAGCCAGTCGACGGCGGCCAGGGTGAACTCCACGCCGACGTCCTGGGCGTGCAGCCGGCGCCGGGTCTCCTCCAGCAGCACATCGGCGATCTGCCGCAGCTGGTCGTCGGCGAGCCGGCGGAAGATGATGATCTCGTCGATGCGGTTGAGGAACTCCGGCCGGAAGTGCTCCCGCAGCGGGCGCAGCACCCGCTCCCGGCGCGCCGCGTCGTCGGCCTCCTCGCCACCGCCGCCGCCGAAGCCCAGGGGGCCACCGCGTCCGGCGATGGCCTCCGAGCCGAGGTTGCTGGTCATCACGATGACGGTGTTCTTGAAGTCGATGGTGCGGCCCTGGGCGTCCGTCAGCCTGCCGTCGTCGAGCACCTGGAGCAGGATGTTGAAGACATCGGGGTGGGCCTTCTCCACCTCGTCCATGAGCAGCAGCGAGTAGGGCTGGCGGCGCACCGCCTCGGTGAGCTGTCCGGCCTCCTCGTGCCCGACGTATCCGGGTGGCGCGCCGACCAGCCGGCTGACGGTGTGCTTCTCCTGGTACTCGCTCATGTCGAGGCGGACCATGCGGTCCTCGCTGCCGAAGAGCGCCTCGGCCAGTGCGCGGGCGAGTTCGGTCTTGCCGACGCCGGTGGGGCCGAGGAAGAGGAAGCTGCCGCTGGGGCGGTTGGGGTCGGCGAGTCCGGCGCGGGCGCGCAGGACCGCGTCGGCCACGGCGGACACGGCCTCCTCCTGCCCGACGACCCGACGGTGGAGGTGTTCCTCCAGGCTCAGCAGCCGTTCGCGCTCCTCCTGGGTGAGGCTGGAGACGGGGATCCCGGTCTGCCGGGAGACGATCTCGGCGATGTCCTCGACGGTGACCTCGGCGACGCGCCCGCCGTGGTAGTGCGTTTCGGATGCCTGCGCGATCCGGTTGTTCAGCTCGGCGAGCCGGTCCCGCAGGGAGGTGGCGCGTTCATAGCTCTCGGACGCGACGGCCTGGTCCTTGTCCCGGGTGAGCTGCTCGACCTCCCGTTCCAGGGCGCGCAGATCGGTGCCGCGGGCGCTGGAGCGCAGCCGTACCCGGGCCCCCGCCTGGTCCATGAGGTCGATGGCCTTGTCGGGCAGGAAACGGTCGGTCAGATAGCGGTCGGAGAGCTCGACGGCGGCGAACAGCGCCTCGTCGGTGTAGCGGACCTGGTGATGGGCCTCGTAGCGGTCGCGGAGGCCGTGCAGGATGGCGACGGCGTCCGCGGGGGTGGGCTCGGGGACCATGATGGGCTGGAAGCGGCGGGCGAGCGCGGCGTCCTTCTCGATGTGCTGGCGGTACTCCCGGAGCGTGGTCGCGCCCATCACATGCAGTTCGCCGCGGGCGAGCGCGGGCTTGAGGAGGTTGCTGGCGTCCATCTGGCCGCCCTCGGAGCCACCGCCGCCGGCGCCGACCACCGTGTGCAGCTCATCGATGAAGATGATCAATTCGTCGGAGTTGATGCGGATCTCGTCCACGATGCTGGTGACGCGCTGCTCGAAGTCGCCGCGGAAGCGGGTGCCGGCCACGACGCTCGCGATGTCGAGCTGGACGACCCGGCGGCCGAGCAGGATGTCCGGCACATCGGCGTCGGTGATCCGCTGGGCGAGCCCTTCGACGACGGCCGTCTTGCCGACTCCGGCCTCGCCGATGAGGACGGGGTTGTTCTTGCCCCGCCGGGCGAGCACCTCGATGCTCTGCTCGATCTCCTCGTCGCGGCCGATCACCGGATCGATCCGCCCCTCGCGGGCCAGTTCGGTCAGGTCGCGCCCGAACCGGTCGAGGTTCGGGGTCTTCCGCTGGTCCATGACGGGCCTCTGGTCGGCCGTGGGGGCGCTCGGGGTGAGGCCGCCGGTCGGCAGCCCGGGGGCCCGGGGTTCGAAGCGGGCGCCGCCCAGGATCTGCCCGGCGGTGGACTCGCGGTTGGCGGCGAGCGCGATCAGTACGTGTTCGGGGCCGATGTACGAGGAGCCGCGCGAGCGGGCTATCTCATGGGCGTCGAGCAACGCCCGTTTGACGGCCGGGGTGACGGCGACCGAGTTGCGTGGCGGCCCGCTCCCCGCCTCCCGGTCGATCTCCGCGGCGATCCGGTCGGGGTCGGCTCCGGCGCGCGAGACCATGGTGCGGGTGGGCTCGGCGGAGAGCGCCGCCCGCAGCAGATGTTCGGTGTCGAGGTCGGTGCTGCCGTGTTCGGCGGCGTAGGAGGCGGCGGCCGAGACGAGATGGCGTGCGTTCTCGCTCATCAGCCGGCCGAAGTCGACATGGCGTGAATCGGGCCGCTGCCCGGCCGGCCCGGTCCCGAGGAAGCGTGCGAGGAAGTCGCCGAGTGGATCCGGCCCGAAGTCCTCAGGGCCCTCATTCGGGCCCTCGTTCCGGCTGCCCATATGACCAGTTTACGAGCGATCGAGGCCGATGTCCGTTCCTGGGCGGTTCCGCGAGCGGGCACCGCGGCCCGGCTGCGGCTTCCGGGCGGCGCCCGGCGCCATCGGGTGCGTCAGCGCTCCACCCGATGGCGCTCGAGGACGACCAGGGCGGCGTCATCGCCCTGGTGGCCGCCTGTGTGGCTGAGCAGATCGCGGTGCAGACGGTCGACGAGGTACTGGGGGCCGCCGCCGTCCGCTCCGGGGAGCCGCTCGGCGAGCGGGAAGAAGGTGCCCTCGCTGTTCCGCGCCTCGACGACCCCGTCGGTGTAGAGCAGCAACTGATCGCCCTCGTCGAACGGGAAGTCCTCGGTGTGGTAGCGGCCGGCCGCCAGGTGGCCGAGGCCGAGCGGCAGTGCGGGCGCCTGGCCCTCCAGCGCCTTGACACCGGAGTCGCACAGCAGGAGCGGCGGCGGATGTCCGCAGTTGACGAGGCGGACCACCGGCCGGTCGTCGGGGATCTCGAGCACGGCGGCGGTGACGAACGACTCCCCCGCCCCGGGCGCCTTGTCGCGGGGTTCGGTCCGCTCCGCGGACAGCGCGGTGTCCAGGTGGGACGCCAGATCGGTCAGCGGTACCGGCCAGTGGGCGATCGCGCGGAAGGCGCCGAGGACCAGGGAGGCGTCCGCGACGGCGGTCAGCCCGCTGCCCCGGACATCGCCGATGATCAGCCGGGTGGCGTTCGAGGTGCGCGCCGCCGCGTACAGATCACCGCCGATCTCCGCCCCCGGCTCGGCCGCGAGGTAGACCGAGGCGATCAGCAGCGGGCCGACCCTGACGGGGAGCGGGCGCAACAGCACCCGCTGCGCCACATCGGCCACCGCCCGCACCCGGTTCAGCTCGCGCATGTGCCGGTCGAGGACCGCGCGGAACAGCACGATCATCGCCGAGACCAGGGCGAGGGTGATCACCTCGGCCAGACGGCCGGGATGGCCGAGGAACCCCTCCGAGGCGTTCGCCGCGATCTGCGCGACGACGGCCAGGAGCCCGACGCACGCGGTGACCACGGGACCGGCGAACGAGGCGGTCATGGCGGGGGCGGCGATCAGCAGCGGGCTGAGCCGGACACTTGCCGGGGCCAGCACATCGCCGATCGTGATCAGCCCGATGACCAGCAGGGGGATCACGACCAAGACGCGGGTCCGCCACCTTGGCCGGCGCAGATCCGAGGGACCTTGCCGCGAGTGCACATCTACTGCTTACGCCTGCCGTGGCCCCCGCGCCAACCCGCCGGCCCGGGGCACGACCGGACCCCGCGAGGCGGCTGTCACATTTCCGGCCGCTGTCTCGTCCCCCTTCTCAGGCCGAGGAGAGGATCAGGACATGGCAGAGCTGACCGCCTTCGAAGAACAGCGCGACCGGCTGTGGGCCGTCGCGTATCGCATCACCGGCTCGGTCGCCGACGCCGACGACGCGGTGCAGGAGACCTGGCTGCGCTGGCAGGCGCTGCCCGCGGACGAGGTCGCCGACCCCCGCGCGTATCTGACCACCGTCATCAGCCGCATCTGCTACGACCTGCTGGGTTCGGCACGGGTGCGGCGCGAGGCGTATGTCGGCCCCTGGCTGCCCGAGCCGGTGGTGGCGGCCGACGGCCCGGAGGACCGGGTGACGCTGGACGAGTCGGTGGGTCTGGCGCTGCTCACCGTGCTGGAGCGGCTGACTCCGGCGGAGCGGACCGCCTTCATCCTGCACGATGTCTTCTCGGTGCCGTTCGCGGAGATCGCCGAGGTGGTGGGCCGGAGCCCGGAGTCCGTACGGCAGCTGGCCTCCCGTGCCCGCAAGCGGGTCCGGGCGGAGGCGCCGCGGCGCTCGGTGGACCGCGAGGAGCACCGGCGGGCCGTGGACGCGTTCCTCCGGGCGGTCATGGGCGGCGACCTGGACGGGCTGCTGGAGATCCTGGATCCGGAGGTCGTCTGGCGTTCGGACGGCGGCGGCAAGGTGGCGGCGGCCCGGCTCCCGGTGCTGGGGAACGAGAAGGTGGCCCGCTTCGCCCAGCGTCTCGCCCGGGGCTTCGACCCGGCCACGATGCTGGTGCACCACCGCGACGTCAACGGCGCCCCGGGCCTGGTCATGGTCGACAGCGCGGGCGGGCAGGCCGTGGTCTTCGCGTTCTCGGTGCACCAGGGCCGGATCACCGAGATCGACGCGATCATCAACCCCGACAAGCTCCGCCACCTCGACCTGCCGAACCTGTGACCGGCATCACCGTCACATCTCGGGCCGCCGTGTCGTCCTCCTCGTGAACACCGACCGGCAAGGAGGCCGCCCACATGGAGAAGCAGCAGGTCCTAGTGCTCGGCGCGGGCTATGCGGGGCTGATGACCGCCCTGCGGCTGGCCCCGCACACCCGCGTCACCCTGGTCGATCCGAGCCCCGCCTTCACCGAGCGTGTGCGGCTGCACGAGCGGGCCGTCGGACGGCCCGACATCACGCATCCGCTCGACGCGCTGACCCGGCGGGCCGGGATCGTCCACGTGGCCGCCCGCGCCACCGGGATCGACCCGGCCGCCCGGCGGATCACCACCGACGACGGCCGCCAGTTCCCGTACGACCGGCTGGTGTACGCGCTCGGCAGCCGCACCGCGGACCCCGGTGAGCGCGCCTACACCCCGGAGACGGCGGCCGAACTGCACAAGCGGCTGCTGGACGGCCCGGGTGAGCTGACGGTGGTCGGCGGGGGACTCACCGGCATCGAGCTCGCGGCCGAGATCGCCGAGTCCCACGACGCCTGGAAGGTCCGGCTGGTCACGGGCGAGGAGGTCGGCGCGGGGCTGTCGGCGAAGGGCCGCGCCCACGTCCGTACGACGCTCACCGGGCTCGGTGTCCGGATCGAGGAGGGCCGCCGGGTGGCGCGCCCGGAGGACATCGACGCCGACGCGGTGGTCTGGGCCACCGCGATGACCGCGAACACCGCACTGGCCGAGGCCGCCGGAATCACCCTCGACCCGGCCGGCCGCGTACGCGTCGACGCCACCCTGCGCTCGGTGTCCCATCCGGAGATCTACGCGGTGGGCGACGCGGCGGCCATGGCCACCCCGGCCGCCGGTGCTCTGCGCATGGCCTGCGCCACCGCGCTCCCGTCCGGTTCGCACGCCGCCTCCTCGATCATCGCCGAGACTCGGGGGCGGGAGCCCAAGCCGTTGCGCTTCCGCTTCATAGCGCAGTGCGTGAGCCTGGGCCGCCGGAACGGGCTGATCCAGCTGGTGCGGGCGGACGACTCCCCGCGCGAGACGGTGCTGCGCGGTGGCACGGCCGCGCGCGCCAAGGAGCAGGTGGTGCGCTCCACGGTCAGGGCGCTGCGGCTGGCGGCGCGCCGTCCCGGGGCCGTGCCCCTCATTCCCGGGATCGGCTGAGGCCCCCGGGAGGGGCCGCCGAGGTATCCCCGGGGAGCGGCCGGGGGACGCGCGGCCGCTACGGAGTGTCCGGTGGACCACGCGGCGGAGCCGCATATCGACGCTTTCCCCTTCCCGCCCCTTCCCGTTACCAGGGGCTTCGCCCCTGGACCCCCCGGGGCCCGGGGCGGAGCCCCGCCACGCGGCGGAGCCGCATATCGATGCCGCGGGAAGGGACCGGGCGGGGAGCGGCCCGCCGCGGGCGTCACGATCCGTCGGCCTAGAACGGGTAGTGGGCGTGCTGGGTGGCGAGGGTGATCCACCGGGTGTCGCTGAACGCCTCGATGCCCCAGCGGCCGCCGAACCGCCCGTACCCCGAGTGCTTGACGCCACCGAACGGGGCCTGGGGCTCGTCCGCCACCGACTGGTCGTTGATGTGCACGATGCCGGTCCGGATACGGCGGGCGACCTTCAGCCCATGGGTTCCGTTCTCCGTGATGATGCCGCAGGTCAGGCCGTGGTCGGTGGCGTTGGCCAGGGCCACGGCCCGATCGTCGTCGGCGAAGGTGTCCACCACACAGACCGGCCCGAACGCCTCGGCGTGGTGGATGTCCATGTCCGGGGTGACATCGCTCAGCACCGTCGCCGGGTGGACCGCGCCGTCCGGTTCGCCACCGCCGGTCAGCACCGTGGCACCCTTGTCCACCGCGTCCTTCACCAGGGCCGCCACCCGGCGCGCCGAGTCGGCTGTGATCAGCGGGCCGACCACGGTGGCCGGTTGGGCGGGGTCGCCGCACGGCAGGGCGGCCACCTTGGCGGTGAACTTCGCGCTGAACTCCTCGGCGAGGCTTTCGTGGACGAGTATCCGGTCGCCCGACATGCAGATCTGACCAGAGTTCATGAAGACGCCGAAGGTGGCGGCGTTCACCGCGTGGTCCACATCGGCGTCGTCCAGGACGATGATGGCGTTCTTGCCACCCAGCTCCAGCACGGCCGGCTTGAGGTGCCGCGCGGCGAGTGAGCCGATGGTCCTGCCGACGCCGGTGGACCCGGTGAAGTTGACGATCCGTACGCGGGGATCGGCGATGAGCGCCTCGGCCACCTCGGCGGCGTCCTCACGGGCGTTGGTGACCACGTTGAGCACCCCGTCGGGCAGCCCGGCGTCGCGCAGCACATCGGCGACGAAGAGCCCGCAGGCGAGCGGGGCGTCCTCGCTGGGCTTCATCACCACCGTATTGCCCGCCGCCAGGGGCGCCGCGACGGAGCGGACACCGAGGATGACCGGCGCGTTCCAGGGGGCGAAGGCGGCGACGACACCTGCCGGTTCGCGGACGGCGAGACCAAGCGCGCCCGCCTCCTGGGCGCTGAGCACCTCACCGCGAGGGGCGGTGATCGCGGCGGCGGCCTCACGGAGGATGTCCGCGGCCAGGCCCACGTTGAAGTGTGCCCAGGGCGCGGTGCCCCCGGTCTCCCGGGCCATGATCTCGGCGGCCCGGGCGGCCCGCGACTCCAGCAGGTCCGCCGCGGTCAGGAAGATCGTACGGCGCTCGAACGGGGCCAGCTCCGCCCAGGCCGGGAAGGCGGCGTCGGCGGCGGCCACCGCACGCGCCACATCCTCGGCCCCGGCGGCCGCGACGGTGGCGAACACCTCACCCGTGTAGGGGTTGAGGTCCTCGGCGGTGCGCCCCGAGACGGCCGGGGTGTCCTTGCCATCGATCAGCAGATCGCGGTGGAGGGTCATATCGGATGTCCTTTGCGGTCCCTCGCCCCGGGGGCGTGTTCGTGGAATGAACTTCGGTTCACTGCGGCGGGCCGTCAGTCTCCGACGCGCCCTGGCCGGTCGTCAATGCGCAGGCGCCGGCGGGGCCACCGCACCCCGCCGGACGCCGTCACCGCCAGGAGGCCCAGGAGGCCCAGGAGGGCCAGCGCGGTGGCGGGGGCGAGGACGGCCCACGGGGCGCGCTCGGCGTAGGGGTGGTTCCAGGCCGGCAGCCGGCCCCACTCCGGGGACGGCGGCTGGGCGCCCAGGCCGAGGAAGCCCAGCGCGGCCAGGGCGAGCGCCAGGGACGGCAGACGCAGCAGCGCGTGACGGACGATCGGGGGCAGGACGTGGCGGCGCAGCAGATGGCGGCGGGAGGCGCCCAGCCCGCGGGTGGCGGCGAGATGCGTGGCGGCGAGATGCGTGGCGGCGCGCCGCTGCCGCAGCAGGGCGGAGGTGTGCGTGGCCAGCGGTGCAAAGGCGACGGCGGCCACGGCGAGCGTGGGGGCGTACGGGCCGCGGCCCGCCGCCCCGGCGACCAGCAGCCCGGCGAGCACGGGCGGCACGGCGTTCACCGTCTCGGCGAGTCCGCCCGACAGCCGGGGCACCAGCCCGAGCAGCACGCCCGCCACCAGCACGGCGGCGCTCCCCGCCACCGCCAGCGCGAGCGTGGACAGCGCGCCGTGTCCCACCCGGGCCGGCAGATCGCGGCCCAGCGCGTCGGACTCAGGGTGCCCCGGGGGTCATGAGCGCCTCGAAGTGGACGATGCCCTGACCGTCCCCGGGCGCCTCCCGCTCATCGCAGACGACCTTCGCCAGGGACCGCCAGAACGGCTCGGCGCCCGGCACCCCCGGATCGGTGTGCGGATAGACCGCGCGATAGCCGCCGTCCGCCGCGGCGAAGTCCAGCAGCGCACGCACCAGCCGCCGGGCCGGCCCGTGGCGCCGGTGCTCGGGACGCACATGGACCCGACGCAGCTGGGCGGTCTCGCCCGGCGGATAACGCGCGGCCGGCCACGGGGGGTTGGGCGGATGGGCCGGGCCCCGGGAGTCGAGCGCGGCGGTCGCCACGACCGCCCCGTCACTGTCGTCCACCGCGACCAGCAGGGCGTGGCGCGCACCGTCCAGATACGCGGCGGCGGGATCGATGATGCCGGCGTGCCGGCGCGGCACATAGCCGGTTCCGAAGTCGCGGTAGACGGTGTCGGGCATCACGCCGCGGGCGGCGTCGAGGTCGTCGGGGGTCGCGGTTCTGATGCGGTAGCCGGGCACCTGCGATTCGTCGCGATAAGCCCGTCCGCCGATCGTGCTGGCAGACTGGATCCCGAGGGGAGGAGGGGGCCGATGGGGCGGGCACGGCCGTCGATGCAGGAGCTGATCCAGCGGCGCAGGAACGCCGGATTCGTGGGCCGGCGCCGGGAACTGGACGCGTTCCGGGACAATTTCGGGCTGCCGCCGGAGGACGCGCGGCATCGCTTCGTCTTCCATGTGCGGGGCCACGCGGGCGTGGGCAAGAGCTGGCTGACGCGCCGGCTGGAGCAGACCGCCCGCCAGGAGTACGGCGCGCTCACCGCCCGTATCGACGAGACGGCGAGCTCCGTACCCGAGGCGATGGCCGCGATCAGCGAGCAATTCGCCCGCCAGGGGCGGGAGTTGGCGGCCTTCGACCGCCGGCTTGCCACCTATCGGCAACGCCGCCACGAGGCCGGGTCGGTACCGGCGGAGGGCGAGCGGCAGGGGCCCAGCACCGGCAGTATGGCCGCCGCGCGGGCGGGTCTCGCGGGGCTCGGCCTGGTGCCGGGGGTCGGGGCGCTGGCGGGCGCCGTCGATCCGGTGCCGCTGGCCGAGGGCACCGACCGGCTGCGGGCGGCGCTCAGCTCGCGGTTCCGCGACCACAAGGACGTCCAGCTGGTTCTGGACCCGGTGGAGACGCTGTCGCCGCTGCTGCTCAGGGAGTTGTCGGAGGCGGCCGCGGCGGTGCCGTGGCTGGTGCTGCTCTTCGACACCTACGAGCGCCTCGGACCGCTGCTCGACCCCTGGCTGCGCACCCTGCTGACCAGCGAACGCCTCGGCACCCTCCCCGCCAACACCGTGCTGGTGCTGGCCGGGCAGACCCGGCTGGACCCCGGCTGCTGGGGCGACCTGGCCGACGTGGTCGCGGAGCTGCCACTGGAGCCGTTCACCGACGCGGAGGCCCGGCAGCTGCTGACCGCCAAGGGGATCACCGATGAGCCGGTGGTGCGGGAGGTGCTGCGGCTCTCCGGCCGGCTGCCGGTCCTGGTGTCCACCCTCGCCGAGAACCCCGGGACCGGCGGCGATCTGGACGACCCCAGCGCCACCGCCGTCGACCGGTTCCTGAAGTGGGAGCGCGATCCGGTGCGCCGCTCCGCCGCCCTGGCGGGCGCGCTGCCCCGGCGGCTGAACGAGGACGTCTTCAGAGCGGCGGTGGACGACGACGGGGCCGGGCTGTTCGGCTGGCTGCGGTCGCTGCCGTTCATCGGCGACCGCGACGGCGCGGCCCGCTACCACGATGTGGTGCGCGCCCCCATGCTGCGATTGCAGCGGACCACCTCCCCACAGCGGTGGGGCGCGGCGCACACCCGGCTGGCGGAGACCTTCGCCGAGTGGCGGGAGGCCGCCGCCGGAGGGCTCGACCCGCACGACGGATGGCGGCTGGACACCTGGAGCGGACCGCGCCTGGAGGAGTGGTACCACCTGCTGTGCGCACGGCCGTCGGCGGCGCTGCCCGGAGCGCTGCGGGACGGGATCGGCGCCTGCGACGCGGGCCCCGCGGTGGCCCGGCGCTGGGCGACCACCCTGGTCGAGGCGGGCGAGGACGCCGACTCGGACGCGGTGCGCACCTGGGGATGGCACCTGGTGGAGGCGCTGGCGGACGATCGGCGGCGCGGTATCGAGGCGATGGGGCTGCTGCTGGCCCGGGGCGGACTGGACGCCGCCGGCCGGGTCGCGGCCCTCGTCGTACGGGGCTGGCACCGCCGCTCGGTCGAGGAGTTCGACGGGGCGCTGGGGGACTTCCACCGGGCGATCGAGCTGGACCCCGGGAACGTGCGCGCGCACTTCGGGCGTGCCGTGGTCCACCGGGCGACCGGGGAATTCACCGCGGCGATGGACGCGCTGGACCGCGTCGACGCGCTGGAGCCGGGCTCGACCTGGGTGCAGCGGGAGCGCGGGGAGACCTGCCGCCGGGCGGGCCGGTACGAGGAGGCGCTGGCCCGGCTCGACCCGGTGATCGAGGCCGATCCGGCGGACCATGTGGCCCTGGGCAGCCGCGGCCAGACCTTGATGGCGCTCGGCCGGATCCAGGAGGCCCTGGCGGACCTGGACCGGGCCATCGAGCGACACGGCGACTACACCTGGGCACTGCTCCGGCGGGCCCGCGTCCGCAGCACCCTGGGGGACACCGCGGGCGCGCTGGAGGACCTGGACCGGGTGGAGGCGCTGGAGCCGGGCATCCCGGGAACGCTCGGCGAACGCGGCGACGTCCACCGCTTCGCGGGCCACTACGAGGAGGCCATCGCGGCGTACGACCGGGCGCTGGCCCTCGACCCCGGCTACGCCTGGGCCCTGGGGAGCCGCGCGATGGCCAACGAGGCCCTGGGCAGACGCGCAGCGGCGCTGGCGGATCTGGAGCGCGCGGTGGCGCTGAATCCCGGCTACGCCTGGGCCGTGGCGCAGCGCGAGCGGTTGCTCTCGAGCGGGGATTCACCGGAGGGCGGACGGAACGACGGACCGGTGTGACCTCCCGGCACCCGTGCTTCCGGCTCCCCTCCCTCGGCGGCCGGTCAACGGCCGTGTGTCAACGGCCCTATGTCACCGGCCCTGTGTCACCGGCCCTGTGCGCCACCGGCCCTGTGCGTCACCGGCCCTGTCGTGACGCGCGCCCGGCGAAGCAGGACGACACGGCGTGGCGTACGGCGCGCAGCACGGCACGGCAGCGCGACAGGTACCGGGACGGGCGGGCCCGGCGGACGGGGCGCGGTGCGGCGGATGGAGCCGGTACGGCCTCCTCGGCGGACGCGTCCCGAACGGTGGCGTCCACCTGGGCGGGAGCGGCCGGATCCACCGCGGGCGGCGACGGATCGGCGGTGTCGGCCTGCGGGGTGACGGGGCGCCGGGTGGCTTCCGCGCGCAGCATCGCGCGCATGGCGGCATAGACATCGACGGGCATGCGGATACTCCTGCGGTCTCGGACGTCCTACGGCTGGGCGGACAGGCCAGACCGCATCCGGGATCCGCGGGGCACGCGGAAGCGGGATGTCGGACGGCCCGGGCCCGGTCAGCAGCGCAGAACGACGGACCGCGAGGAGAGCCGGCCGGCCGGGACGTCGCCCCCGGCCCCGAACGTGCCGACGCCCGGCGCCGGGTCGGCGGGGCGACCGCGGACCGCGCCGAGCACGAGGGGACCGAGGGACGTCGAGAGCGAGCGATGCACGCCGAACGAGGCGCCATGAGCCACCCGCCCGGCGTGCCGGGCCGGATGCGCCGCACCGTCCCGGGCGGAGAACACGGCCGACGCCGAGGAGGTGGAGCGCTCGTCCTCGGCCTCCGGCGCCACCGGAACAGGGGTGACGGGAGCGGGAGCACCCGCGGGGGCGGACGCGGCGAGGGCCCGGGCCGAGGCGGGAGCCCCTGCGTCACCGGGCGCGGACGTGGCCGGGGCCCGGTTCGGCACCCCGGCCGCCCCGGCCTTCCCGGCCGCGCACTGCTCCGGCCCGGTCGACGGCGAGGCGCGGACGACCCCCAGGGCCAGCACGGCGTGCAGCAGCGTGGCCGCCAGCAGCAGGAGGACGGCGGCCGCGCACGGGCCGCCGCACACCGCGGGGCGGTTCGTCCTGCCGCCGTGCACCATGCGGCCTCCCTCGCTGATCCCCCTCCAGGGAACCCCGCACAGCGGAAGACGGCACTCCGATTGCCGGGAAAAGTCCAGACTTTCACCCGTGTCGGTTATCCACTCGAACACCCATAACGCCACATTTCGAGAAGTCATGGGCCGCGTGGTGTGATCATTCGAGCAATGAGGCCGGTGCCGCCTGCCGCCAGGAGTCGAGCAGGATGTCCCGCAGCTCATCGAGGTCGTCCAGCGCGGCGAGCCGCACCCGCACCCAGGCCGAACTCGCCTCATGGGCGGCGACCCAGAACTTCTCCGGCTCCGCCAGCACCAGCTCCTCCCGCTCCACCTTGGGACATCTGACGGCCATCGAGGTCTCGTCCTCGGGCAAGGTGGCGAACATCTTCCCGGCCACCCTGAACGTGGGCATCGACCAGGCGATCTTCTCTGTGGTCTCCGGCAGCGACAGGGCGATGGCACGGACATCATCGGAGGTCGTCATGGCCAGACCGTAGAACACCCCACCGACAAGACTCCTGGCCACGTCCGCCCCCGGCTGTCGTCAGGCCCGGTACACGTACGGCGTGGTGGTGGTGAGGGGCACGAAGCCGAGCCGGCGCAGGATCGGGCGGCTCAGGCTGGACGCGTCCACCTGGAGATAGCGATAGCCGCGGTCGGCGGCGATACGGGCCCGGAACGCGACCAGGGCGCGGTAGATACCCCGGCCCCGCCACTCCGGCACGGTGCCCCCGCCCCAGAGCCCGGCGAACGGCACCCCCGGCGGCAGCTCCATCCGCGCCGCGCTGACCGGCCGGTCACCGTCCATGGCCACCACCGCGACGACCGTGTCCGGCTCCTCGGCGAGCTGGGCGAGGAGCCGGTGCCGGAGAGCGGCGCCGTCGTCGCCGAACGCCCGCTCATGGACGCCCACCACCCGCTCCACACCGGCCGCGTCGGTCACCGGGAGCAGCCGGATGCCCTGGGGCGGTTCGACGGCGGTGTCCAGCTCCGCCACGTGGGCGACCATCAGCGTCTCCTCGGGCTCGGGGACGAATCCGGCGGCCCGTAGCCGTTCGCCGAGGTCGCCGGGGCGGTCGTGCGCGTACAGCTTCCACTCGAAGGCACGGTCCGCGCCCCCGAAGTGCCGTATCTGCGCGGCGATCGCCGCATCGGCGGTGGCATCCTCCAGATCCGACCACAGGACGCCGTTCCAGTCGTCGCGGCCACCGGTCTGCCGCACCACCGCGCCCACTCGCTCGACCAGGACGCCGGGGCCGTCGGCCCGCGCGCCCTGTCTCATCTCCCGGTCGTACAGCTCACGCACCACATCATGGTCCATGCGCCCACCCCAGCACCGGGCCCCTCCGGCGGCAATCGATTATCGGGCCCTCGAGGCCGGCGCGTTACGACCCGCCCGTCGCCCCGGCCGCGTAGTGGATCGCGATCCGCGCCCCGAGCCGTGCGTTGTTCTTGACCAGGGCGATATTGGTCCGCAGGCTCTCCCCCTCCGTCAACTCCACGATCCGGCCCAGCAGATACGGGGTCGCGTCCTTGCCGCTGATCCCCGTCTCCGCCATCTCGGCGAGGGCCCGCCCGATGATGCCGTCCATCCGCTCGGCGGGGATCTCCTCGGCCTCGGGGACCGGGTTGGCGATGCTCAGCCCCGCCGTCATGCCCAGCTCCCACTGGGCGCGCATGGTGGCGGCGATCTCCTCGGGCGAGTCGACGCGTCCCGGGGAGCGGAAGCCGCTCACCCGGGAGTAGAAGGCGGGGAAGTCGTCGGTGCCGTAGGTGAGCACCGGAACGCCCAGGGTCTCCAGCTTCTCCAGGGTCAGCCCGATGTCGAGGATGCTCTTGACCCCGGCGCTGATGACGGCCACCGGGGTGGTGGCGAGCTCGGTGAGATCGGCGCTGATGTCGAAGGACCGCTCCGCTCCCCGGTGCACTCCGCCGATGCCACCGGTGACGAAGACCCGGATCCCGGCGAGCGCGGCGAGCCGCATGGTGGACGCCACGGTGGTCGCGCCATGGCCGCCGCGCGCGATGACGTGGGCGAGGTCGCGCACGCTGACCTTGCCCACCTCGGGGCTGGTGGCGAGCAGTTCCAGATCGGCCCGCTCCAGACCGGCGCGCGGACTGCCGTGGAGGACGGCGATGGTGGCGGGGACCGCGCCCTCGGCGCGGATGATCTCCTCGACCTCGGTGGCCATCTCGACGTTCTGCGGATACGGCATGCCGTGGCTGATGATCGTGGACTCCAGCGCGACCACGGGACGGCCGTCGAGCAGGGCCTCCGCGACCTCCTCGGTGAGGGTCAGCCGGGGGTGGGGGGTGGTCATGTGGTCCTCCGCAGCGGGGCGTCGAGCGCGTCCTCGATCAGACGCGGGGTCAGGTCGGGTCGTACGGTGGCGGGGGTGGCCACGGTCAGCGCGGCGGCGGCGTGGCCGTAGCGGGCGGCATCGACCGGGTCGGCGCCACCGAGCAGGGCGTGGGCGAACGCGCCGAGCATCGCGTCACCGGCCCCGGTGACGTCCCGCACCTCGGCCGGTGGCGCTTCCAGCACCACCCGGCCCTCGTCGAGGGTGCTCAGCAGGGAGCCGCGCGCACCGAGCCGCACCCACACATGCCGCACCCCGCGCTCATGGAGGACGGCCACGGCCCGGAGCAGCTCCGGGTCGTCCGCGTCAGTGACCCCGTCGAGGTCACGCCCGGCGAGCGCGCCCAGCTCCGCCACGTTCGGCGTAATGGCGAAGACCGGCCGCCCGGCGGCGAACAGCGGGGCCAGCAGCGCCGCCTTGGGGACGCTCACCGGGTCGATCAGTGTCTGGACACCGGTGGCCGAGGCGATGTCCAGGACATAGGAGAGCACCCGCGTGGAGAGGTTCCCGTCCAGCACCAGCAGACCGGCGTTGCCGATGAGTTCCCGCGCGGTGTGGAGGTGTTCGGGGGCCAGCGCGTCGGTGGCGGCCATGTCGGCGATGGCCACCACCAGATCGCCGTCGGCGTCGAGCACCGCCGTATAGGTGCCGGTGGGATGCGGGCCGCGGTGCACATGCTCGATGCGCACCCCGGCGGCCTGGGTGTCGCTCAGCAGCCGCTCCCCCGCCGCGTCCTGCCCCACGGCGGCGATGAGATGGGTGGGGGTGCCCAGCCGGGCGAGGTTCTCGGCGATGTTGCGGGCCACCCCGCCGGGGCTGGTGTGGGACCGCCCCGGGTTGCTGGTGCGGTACGCCACGGGGGCGAGGCTGCGCACCTTGATGTCCACATTGGCCCCGCCGATCACCACCACCGCGTGCTCCTGGCGCAGGATGTAGCCGCGCCCCAGGATGGCGCCCTTCTTGCCCAGGTTGGAGAGGTGCACATTGACCGCGGCCCGCGTGGTCCCGAGGGCGTCGGCGATGGACTGGGCGCCGGCCAGCGGGTCCCGCCGCAGCAGCGCGAGTATTTCCCGCTCCCTGCGCGTCAGCGTCATGTTCAGCAGAGTAAAGCAAACTTAGCCCGATAAACAGGCCTCATCAGGGGCCGATGAACAGGCCACTGACGGCCATGGGTTGGCCCAGGAGATCGTAAAAGAACGGCGGATGACATCCTGAGGAGCCATGGCGCGCCGGACACTCTCGGCAGCGGCCCGGGAACCTGTCCGGTGACGAGGAAGAAGGCCGATGAGACTCTGCTTTCTGGTGGAGGAGCGCTATCGCCATGACGGCATGCCGCGTGAGGTGATCCGTCAGCTCTCCGCCTGGGGCCACCAGGTGGATGTGGTCCGGCCGGGTCGTTCCCTGATGCGGATGTCCGACGCGGTGCGGGCGGGCAGCCATGACGCCTGGGTGCTCAAGACGGTGTCCGGTGGCCCCGGGCTGACGCTGCTGGAGGCCGCGGCTGCGGTCGGGCTGACCACCGTCAACGACGCCCGCTCCATCCGCGGCGTACGGGACAAGGCCCTGGCGGCCGCCATCGGGCGCAGCCGTGGCCTGCCGATGCCGCCCACCTACGCGGCGGCCAGGCCCGAGGCGCTGGAGGAGATACCGGAGGCCGAGTTCCCGCTGGTGGTCAAGCCCGCGGACGGCAGTTCGGGGCGGGCCGTACGGCTGGTGCCGACCCCGGACCGGCTGAGGGCGCTGCGCTCCGAGCTGGCGGCGGAGGGCATGCTCATCGCCCAGCCGTATGTGCCGAATTCGGGCATCGACCTCAAGGTGTACTGCGTGGGCGGGGAGTTGTACGCCACCGAGCGGGTGTCACCGCTCGGCCCCGACGGGGGCGCACGCGGCCGACGGGTACCGCTGTCCGCCGAAGTGGCGGCCATCGCCGCCGAGGTCGGCGCGGTCTACGGCCTCGATCTGTACGGGGTGGATGTGCTGCTGGGCCCGGACGGGCCGGTGGTCGTCGATGTGAACGACTTCCCCAGCTTCAAGGAGGTGCCGGACGCGGCGGCCCGGGTGGGACGCGCGGTACTGGAGTTGGCGCGCGGGGGCGGTGGCCGGTCCGGGTCCGCGCTCGTCGGCGCCCTCACCGGAGCCGAGTCGCCGGTACGCGCTCCGGAGCCGCCCACGGCCACCTGCCGGATGACCGCCACGGTGAGCGGCGGCCGATGAGGATCGGCCTGATCACCGCCGACCCCGGCCATCAACTCCTCGCCGACGCCACGGCCTTGCTCACCCCTCGCCATGAGGTGGTGGCGCTCGACCCGCGCCGCCACGACGGAGCGGGGGCGCGGGACCCGGTCCTCACCGGCGAACTCGCCGATGTCTATCTGCTGAAGGCCCGGACACCGCCCGCGCTGGCGCTCGCCCGGTCCCTGGAGCGGCGTGGCGCCCCGGTGGTGAACTCCGCCACCGCCACCGCGCGGTGCCAGGACCGGACGGCGATGGCCGAACGGGCGCTCCGCGCCGGTCTGCCGTTCGCCCCCACCCGCACCGTGACCTCCCTCGCCGGACTGGCGGCGGAGCCGCCCCGTCGTCCCGTCGTCGTCAAGAGCCGCCACAGCCGCCGCCATGACCTGGTGGCCCGCGTGGACGATGCCGCACATCTGCGTGCCCTGACCGCGGACTGGGCGGATGAGCCCGTGGTGGTGCAGGACTTCGCCCCGAACGACGGCTGGGACCACAAGCTGTGGGTGGTCGCGGGCCGGGTGTTCGCCGCGCTGCGCCGGTCGGAGCTGGCGGCCGGCGGCCGCGGTCCGAACCTGCCGCTGGCCCTGGACGCGCTGCCACCGGGCTGGCTGGATCCGGTGCTCCGGGTCGGTTCGGTGTTCTCGCTGGACGTCTACGGAGTGGATCTGATCGACGCGGGCAGCGGCGCACCGCTGATCGTGGACATCAACGCCTTCCCCGGAATCCGCGGTCAGGCCGGGGCCCCCGAGGCGCTGGCGGCCCTGGCGCTGCGGACGGCCGAACGGGGCGGACTCACCGCCTCCCGCACATGACCGACACGAGGGAAATACTAGGGGACTCCCGGCCGAAATAGGGGTGGCCGCAGGTCGGATGGGACCGGCAGGGTGGTCTACTGGTCTGCGCGCGACCCGAGGCACGCGCCTGACAGCCACCCGACAGCCGCCGCAGAGCGAGCGCCACGAAAGGACATCACGTGACCGCAAACCCCACCGGCACAAGCCTGTGGATCAGGCAGTTCCACCCCGCGCCGACCGCGGCGACGCGACTCGTCTGCCTGCCCCACGCCGGCGGGTCCGCCTCCTACTACTTCCCCGTCTCCAAGGCCCTCTCGCCCACGGTCGATGTGCTCGCCGTGCAGTACCCGGGGCGCCAGGACCGGCGCAACGAGAAGTGCATGGACAACATCGCCGAACTGGCCGACGCGCTGGTGCCCGAGCTGCTGCCCTATACGGACAAGCCGGTGGCGCTTTTCGGCCACAGCATGGGCGCCACGCTGGCCTTCGAGGTCGCCCTGCGCCTGGAGCAGAAGGGCGTGCTGCCGGTGGCGCTGTTCGCCTCGGGGCGGCGCGCCCCGTCCTGCCACCGTGACGAGTCCGTCCACCTCCGCGACGACGACGGGTTGATCGCCGAGGTGAAGGGCCTGAGCGGCACCGACACCCAACTCCTCGGCGACGACGAGATCCTGCGGATGGTGCTGCCCGCGATCCGCAGCGACTACAAGGCGGCCGAGACCTATCGCTACACCCCCGGGCCGCAGCTGGCGACGCCCATCCACGCGCATGTGGGGGACGACGACCCCAAGGCGACCGTGGAGGAGGCCCGCGCCTGGGGCGAGCACACCACCGGTGGCTTCGACCTCCAGGTCTACTCCGGCGGCCACTTCTACCTCAACGACCAGGCGCCGCGCGTGATCGCGTCGATCCGGGACGTGCTGACCTCGAAGTCCTGAACACCCGCCCGGCCGGGGTCACGCGGTGGCCGCCCCGATGACGCGCGGGGCGATATCGCCGTAGCTGGTTCGCGGAACCCGCGTTCGTAGGTGCCACGGCGGCGCGGCCCCGCTCCTGGCCGGGTTCTTCGAGGCTGCCGATCTCGCGGTTGCCGTCGAACGCCTCCAGCCGATGCCGGGCGTGGCAGCGGATATGCGCCTCCACGGCCCGGCGGAGGTTCTCCCGCACATCGTCCGTACCGGCGACGGCGGCGGTGTTGTCCTCGAGCGTCCGCTCCATCGTGCCGAGCATGGTGTCGCCGACAGGGGCCGAGGTGAGTTCAGTTCAATTCGGACGGAAAGCCCGGTGGGTCGCGGTCACACCGTGTCCAATTCCTCCGAGCGTAGCCCCAACCTGAACTCGGTTGCGAGTCGATCCCCGGGTTGCGTTTGCCTCTCCCGCGACCACCGCGTTACCTGGAATGAGGCGCAGTGAGGCTCACCGTCGCGGCGAGGAGCGGCCATGATCACGCAAGAGCAGGTCGACCGGGTCCTGCGGTTGAGCGGGAACGGTCTTCCGTGTGTGTCCCTCTACGTCCCCGTGCTGCCCGAGCAGCCCGGCCGCAGCACATTCATGACCCGGGTGGCCAGTCTGCTGGACGGCATCCGGCCGCTCTCACTGGACAGCTCGCTCGATCACGCCGCGCGGCTCTCGCTCCGCGAGGACATCGCGAAGCTGGAGAAGTCGCTGGCCTTCGAGCCGCACCAGCCCGGCGCCGTCGCCGTCTTCGCCTGCAGCGGCAAGGATGTGTACGAGGAGGTGTGGCTGCCACGCCCCACCCGCGAGCGCATCGTGGTGGACTCCGATCCGTATGTCCGCCCCATGCTGGCCGTGCTGGATGAGTACGACCGCGCCTGCGCCGTCATCGTGGACCGGGGGACCGGCCAGATCTGGGAGCACTACCTCGACCAGGCCCGGGAGCTGGAGGAGATCCGCGACCGTACGCTGCGCAAGCCCGACTACGCTGCGGGGCTCGCCGAGGACAGGGTCCGCAACAAGGCCGATGAGCTGAGCAAACGCCACTTCCGGAAGCTCATCGGCGAGCTCAAGCAGCTGTTCGGGAGGCGGGCCTTCGATGTGCTCGTGGTCGGCGGGCACTCCTACGAGGTGCCGAATTTCCTTCAGTTCCTCCCCCGTGACCTGCGGGAGCGGCTGATCGGCGACTTCACCGTCGACCGTGAGACCGCGACCCCCGCGGACATCAGGAACCGGGTGCAGAAGATCGTCTCCGACCACGCCCACCAGGAACAACGGCAGCTCGTGGGCGACATCCTGGAGGCCAACGCTGCCGGGCGGCCGCCGAGCGCCGTGGGGCTGGACGAGACGCTGTGGGCGGCGTCGCTGGCCGCGGTCGGCACACTGGCGGCGGACGAGGAGGCGGCCGCCCCCGGGGTCGTCTGTGACCGGGACGGGCTCCTCGCGCGCTCGGGCGAGAGCTGTCCGCTGTGCGGCGATCCGCTGCGCGAGGTCCCCGACATCATCGACGCGCTGGCCGAAACCGTCATCGACGACGGGGGCGAGATCCGCCATATCGAGCCGGAGACGGAGCTGCGCACCCATCTGACCGGGGCCCTGCTGCGCTTCGAGCTCCCGCCGCGGCCAGCCGCCGCGGGATAGCCCGCCCCGCCCCGGGGCGGCCACGATGGGCGGCGGTGGACCTTCGGCGGACCGGGCCTGGCAGAGGTGTGCGGGCGGCGCCGCGGGACCCACGGCGGCCCGGCCGGTCCGAGGTGGCCGAGCCCGGGGCGCGGGGCGGTCAGCCGTGCGGCCGGTCCGCCAGGACGGTCCGTATGTAGTCCTCGACGGTGGCGTCCAGGCCCACGTCCCGGCCGGCCCGCTCGGACAACAGCCAGCGGTGTTCCAGCAGTTCATAGTAGATCTGCGCGGTGTCGGTGGCACCGCGCAGATCTTTCGGCACGGCCCGCACGGTGGGCCGGAAGACATCGCGGACCCACCGGTGGGCGAGTACCTCCGGGCGGGCGCCGAGCGGATCGCCGGGCGCGTAGTCGTCCTGGGTGGCCATCCAGGCTTCCAGGTCGTTCAGGAGGCTGCGGGCCTGGTTCTCCTCCGCGTCGAGCCCGGTCAGCCGCAGCAACTGCCGCTGGTGGTGGCCCGCGTCCACGACCTTGGGCACGAAGGTGACGGCGTCGCCGTCGGGTGAGCGCTCGATCTGCATCTCCGCCACGTCGAACCCGAGGTCGTTCAGGCGCCGGACGCGCTGGTCGATGGCGTGGCGCTGGGCGAGCGGATAGACCGACTGACGGGTCAGCTCATGCCACAGGTCGCAGTAGCGCTCGACGATGGCCTGGCCGAAGAGCACCGGGTCGACCGAGGGGTGCAGGGAGCCGCTGGCCTCCAGGTCCATCAGCTCGCCCGCGATGTTCACCCGCGCCACCTCGACGTCGTACTCGCGCTGTCCGCTGGTGAGCCTCGGCTGGATCTGCCCGGTCTCGGCGTCCACCAGATAGGCGGCGTACGCGCCCGCGTCGCGCCGGAAGAGGGTGTTGGACAGCGAGCAGTCACCCCAGGCGAACCCGGCCAGGTGCAACCGCACCAGCAGCACGGCGAGCGCGTCGAGCAGCCGTCTGATGGTGCTGGGCCGCATGGTCGTCTGGAACATCGACCGGTACGGCTGCGACCCCACCAGATGGCGGGTGATCAGCGCCGGTTCCAGCGGATCGCCGTGCTCGTCGGTGCGCCCGGTCACCACCGCGAGCGCGTCCACCGCGGGGACCGCGAGCCGGTCCAGATCGCGCAGCAGCCCGTACTCCCGCACCGCCGCCCACTCGCCGACCTCCTTGACCGCCACGATCTCGCCGCCCGCCCGCGCGAAGCGCACGACATGGCGGGAGATGCCCCGGGGCAGGGCGACCAGGTGCTCCTCCGGCCACTCCTCCAGCGGGATGTTCCACGGCAGATCGAGCAGGGACGCCGGATGCTCGGGCGATGTGGCGGTGATCTGCAGCTCCATGACACCCCAGTGTGCGGTACGGAAGTGTCATCGGAGCCGGTCGTACGGCGACCCGACGCACGATCAAATGGACAGAATCTGTCCGGATACATACGCTGAAGATCCAATCGGACAAGATCTGTCCGCTCAGGGAGGCCGCCGCTACAGTACCGACACCTCGAAGGGAGCCCGTGCATGAGCCACCTCGCCGGCACCACCGCGGTGATCACAGGAGCCAGCGACGGCCTCGGCTACGCCATCGCGGACGCCTTCGCGGTGGAGGGCGCCGACTTGGTGCTGCTCGCCCATGACGGGGACAAGCTGGAGCGGGCCCGCCACACCCTGGCCGGACACGGCACCACCGTACGCGGACTCCGCGTGGACCTGGCCGACCCCGGCGCCGCGACCGCCGCCGCGCGTGAGGTGCTCGCGCTCACCGAGCGGGTGGACACCCTGGTCAACAACGCGGGCACGGCACACTTCAGCCCGCTCGCCCAGACCTCGGCCGACTCCTTCGACGCCATGCTGCACCACAATGTCCGGGTGCCCTTCCTGCTCGCCCAGGCGCTGCTGCCCGCGCTCATCGAGGGGCGCGGCAGCATCATCAACATCAGCAGCTACTGGGCCCACACGGCGTCCGCCGACCGCCCGTCCGCGGCCTACTCCGCCACGCGTGGCGCCATCAACGCGATGACCCGGGCGCTCGCCAATGAACTGGGCCCCTCCGGAGTCCGGGTGGGCGGCATCGCCCCCGGCGCCGTACCCGCCCCGGCGTGTGAACGGGACCGCTTGGTCGCGATGAGCGCCGGGGAGCGGTACGGAGCCGGTCACGCCCCGGACGGCCATCCGCTGGGCCGGGCCGGCGAACCCCATGAGGTGGCCGCCGCGGCGGCCTTCCTCGCCTCCCCCGGAGCCGGGTGGACCACCGGCACCATCATGAACGTGGACGGCGCCAATGTGGACGGCGCACTGGCCGTCCGCTGACGGCCGTGGCGGAATCCACGCCCCGGCCACCGGCTCCAGTGGCCGATACCATGAGGTCGCGATGGAGAGAATCCGCCACGCGCCCCAGGCGACGACGGGCCAGCGCCCGCTGCCCGCCGGTGGTGGCATCGACGCGCACCGGCATGACGAGCACCAGATCGTCTACGCCGGGCGCGGGGTGCTGGCGGTCACCACCGACGCGGGCAGCTGGATCGCACCCGCCAACCGGGCGCTCTGGATCCCGGCCGGGACCGTCCATGAGCATCGCGCGTACGGCGCCACCGACCTCCATCTGGTGGGGCTGTCGGTGGCGGACAACCCGCTGCGGCTGGAGCAGCCCGCGGTCCTCGGCGTCGGCCCGCTGCTGCGCGAGCTGATCATCGAGTACACCGCGCGGCCGGCGGACCTCGGCGCCGAACGCCGCCGGCTGCGGGCCGTACTGCTCGATCAGCTCCGCCACTGTGCCGAGCAGCCGGTACACGTGCCCGCCGCCAGGGATCCGCGCCTGGCGGCGGTCTGCGCGCTCCTCCACGACGACCCGGCGGACAACCGGACCCTGCGGCAGCTGGGCGCCGCGGTCGGGGTCGGCGAGCGCACCCTGACCCGGCTGTGCGGGGCGGAGCTGGGGATGACCTTCCCGCAGTGGCGCACCCAGCTGCGGCTGCACCACGCCCTGCGGCTGCTGGCCGAGGGCGTCCCGGTCACGGCCGTGGCGCATCGCTGCGGCTGGGCGTCCAGCAGCGCCTTCATCGATGTCTTCCGCCGGGCCTTCGGCCACACCCCAGGCGCCCATCGCGCGCTCGGCTGACGCCCCGCGCCCGCGTTCAGTCCTCGGCCAGGACCACGACCGTATCGCCCTCCTCCAGGGTCAGCGGCGCCGTCTTGGACGGGTTGAGGTGGACTCCGTAGAGCGGTGGCTCGTCGCTGTGCCGGGCCAGCCGGTAGCCGATGGCCGTCTCGCCGCGCTGGCGGGCGGCCTCGATGACGGTGGCGAAGTTGGCCTCCGCGCCCGGTATCAGATAGCTGGGCGCCGGTTTGAGGTAGATCTCGGACCCTTGCGGGTCGAAGAGGTCGGCGAAGACCGCGTACAGATGGCGGTTCTCGGTGAGCTGGGTCAGCAGCAGGCTGATCACCTTGGTGCTGACGATGAAGTCGTCGGCCTTGGTGACCTGCGCGACCTCGCGGTTGGCGTCGTCGTGCATCTCGGTGACGATGGAGTACGGATCGCCGAGCTGGATCTCGATGTCGCGCAGATGGAGCAGGGTGACCAGGGTGCGGTCGTCGGCGCGTCCGGGGTCGATGCCGTCGTCCGTCAGCACCACGATGTGGCGGTAGCCGTCCAGCCCGAGCGCCTCCAGCGACGGACGGCGGGTGGGTTCGCAGTACTTGAAGCCGACGGTGAGGTTCTTCAGTTCCCGGTTCGCCTCCTCCCGGGGCGGGCGCGCGGCGGCGATGTCCACCACCGACCCGGGTTTCACCAGGAGGTCGAGCTGCGCGATGATCTTCTCCGCGCGGGAGTTCCAGCCGATCAGCAGCGTCCGGTCCGGCACCGGCGGCTGGAACTCGGCCATGGCCATCGCCTGGCGCACGATCCGGGGCCGGGTGGCCGCGGCCTTGATGAGCAGATCGTCCTCCGCGACCATCAGCAGCCGGTCCCCGCGCCCCATCACGGTGTCCATGGGCGGGTTGACCAGCGCCTCGCCATTCGCGCGGTGCACGCCGATGGGCACACCGAACTCGAAGGCGTTCAGCGACTCCCCGTAGGTGGCGCCGGCCAGTGCGGGCTCGTCCCAGGGGTAGATCTCATTGCCGACGAAGCTGAGCAGTTCGTTGAAGACGGTGGAGAGACCGGACTGGCGGTGGGACTGCACGATCAGCCCGACCGCGATGTCATCGGCGTCGATCACCAGCGCGGTGTCCCCCGCGGCCAGCCGGGCGGCCGCCAGGTTCGCCGAACTCTGCACGGCGGCCACCACATTGGGCCGGGTCCCGGTCCAGGTGCGGCTGTTCAGCAGCAACAGCGACTTGATGACGTCGATGTCGCTGTCGTCCCCGATGGGCGAGAGCACCATGATGGCCTTGGCGCTGTCCGGGCTCACCAGCTCCAGGTCGCCGCGCTGGAGCGGATTGCCGGAGCGGCAGACCACCCGGGTCTTCCCGGTGTCCGGGATGCGGCGCCGGATCTCGTCCTCCATGTCGACCTTGTCCCGGTCGGCGAGGATCACCACACAGGAGCGCCGCTCGCTCTGATTGGCCTCCACCAGCTCCGCTATCACCGTGAAGACCTGCTCCGACCAGCCCAGCACAATGGTGTGGTGGTGCTCGATCAGCCGTGAGGTGCCCTTGCGCAGCTGCTGGATCCGGGTCTCCAGGCCGGTGGTCATCACACCGATCAGCGCGCTGACGATGAAGATTCCGCCGATGGTCACCGTGAGCATGAGGATGAGGAACAGCGGCCGGCCGCTGTCCCCGCCCATCGTGCCCGGGTCGAGGGTGCGCAGCAGGCTCATCCAGACGATGCCCAGCCAGCCGCCGTTCTCCTTGGTGTCCTTGTGGGCGAAGGCGACCGCCGCCCCGGAGACCAGGGTGATCAACGCCAATGAGGCCAGCCCCAGCCAGCCGATCAGCGCCGGGGTGCCACGGTCCATCGTCCCGTCGAACCAGTACCGCAGCCGCTCCCGCAGCCTCTTGCGCATGCCGTATTCCTCCATAGCCCATCGCGCCGCCGGGCCCAACGGCCCGTGGTGAGCGGCGCTTTACGCCATGAGGGTGTCGTCTGACGGTGCTTCGGCGCCAATCGGGGTCAGCCGGGGATGTCGGCCCACTGGTCGAGGAGGTCGTCGCCCGTGTATTCGCCCGGCGGTGACACCGGGGCGGTCAGGGGCTGCTCGGCCCAGATGATCTTGCCGTTGGGGGTGTAGCGGGTCCCCCAGCGCTGGGCGTACTGGGCCACGAGGAAGAGCCCTCGGCCGCCTTCGTCGGTGGTGGCGGCGCGGCGCAGATGCGGGGAGGTGCTGGAGCCGTCCGCCACCTCGCAGATGAGGGTGCGGGCGCGCAGCAACCGGACGCGGCTGGGGCGGCATCCGTAGCGGATGGCGTTGGTCATCAGCTCGCTGAGGATGAGTTCGGTGGTGAAGCCGACCTCCTCCAGCCCCCATGCGCTCAGTTGCCCGGCGGCCTCGTTGCGGATGCGGGCCACCGCGGCGGGGTCGGAGGGCAGCTCCCATTCGGCGACGTGCCCGGGGTCCAGCAGATGGGTGCGGGCCACGAGGAGGGCGATGTCGTCGCCGGGGTGGGAGGACGCCATGGTGTCGAAGACGGCCTGGCAGGTCTCCTCCGGAGTGCGCTCGGGCAGTCCGGCGAGCGTGGTGCGCAGGACGCCGAGCCCCTCGTCGAAGTCCCGGCCGCGGTCCCGGATCAGCCCGTCGGTGAACAGCGCCAGCCGGCTGCCCTCGGGCAGCTCCAGCTCGACGGTCTCGATGGGCTCGCCACCCAGGCCCAGCGGTGGGCCGAGGGGGACGTCGGGGAAGGTCACGGAGGAGTCGGGGAGGACCACCGCCGGGCCCGGGTGGCCGGCGCCCGCCATCGTGCAGCGGCCGGAGACCGGGTCGTAGATGGCGTACAGGCAGCTGGCGCCGCTGATCCCCGGCGCGTCGGTGCCCGCGGCGGCCTGGTCCTGGTCGAACCGGCTGACCAGCTCGTCGAGATGGGCCAGCAGTTCATCGGGCGGCAGGTCGAGCGCGGAGAAGTTGTGCACGGCGGTGCGCAGCCGGCCCATGGTGGCGGCGGCGTGCAGTCCGTGGCCGACGACATCGCCGACGACGAGCGCGACCCGGGCGCCGGGCAGGGGGATGACGTCGAACCAGTCACCACCGACTCCGGCCCGGGCGGGCAGATAGCGGTGGGCCACCTCCATGGCGTCCTGCTCGGGCAGGCCCTGGGGCAGCAGGCTGCGCTGCAGAGTGGCCGCCATCGCGTGTTCGCGGGTGTAGCGGCGGGCGTTGTCGATGGCGACCGCGGCGCGCGCGACCAGCTCCTCGGTGAGCGCCACGTCGTCCTCGTCGAACGGTTCGGACTTCTCCGAGCGCCAGAAGGTGGCGATGCCCAGGGTGACGTCCCGTGCCCGCAGCGGGATGGTGATCATCGAGTGGATGCCATACTTGACGATCTTGGTCGCCTGCTCGCGATCCTGCTCCTGCCATCCCTCGTAGGTGCGCAGATCCGCCTCGAGCACCGGCCGGCCGGCGCCGAAGCCCAGTGCCTGGGGCGCGGTGCCGCTGTAGGTGATCATCTTGCCGACCCGCCACAGCGGATGGTCGGACCGGACGCCGCAGGTCGCGGTGCGGCGCATGGCGCTGCCCACGGGCTCGTCGCCGCGCAGCACGGGGTCCACGAGGTCGACGGTGGCGAAGTCGGCGAACCACGGGACGGCGAAGCGGGTCAGCTCCTCGGCGGTCCGTACGACATCGAGGGTGGTGCCGACCTTCGCGCCGGCCTCGTAGAGCAGCCTCAGCCGCCGCTCCGCCACTTCGGCCTTGCCGGACAGCGCGCGCAGTTCGGTGGAGTCGCGGAGCGTGGCGACGCTTCCGGACATCCCGCCGTCCCACCGGGTGTGGCGCTGGTTGACGGCCAGCAGCCGCTCCCCGGCCAGATGCACCTCGTCGGTGGCGACCCGGCCCGAGGCGAGCAGCTCGGCGGTGCGCGGCTCGATGCCGAGCTCGGTGACGGGGCGGCCCTCGGCGTCCGGGGGCAGGTCGAGCAGCCGGCCGGCCTCGTCGTTGGCGAGGACCAGACGGCCGTGGCTGTCGACGATGAGCACGCCTTCCTTCACGGAGTGCAGAACGGCGTCGTGGTGCTCGTACATGCGGGTCATCTGGGCGGGGCCGAGCCCTCGCGTCTGCCGCCGCAGCCGCCCGCCGACCAGCGCGGTCCCGCCGGTGGCGAGCGCGAGCGCACCGGCGGCGGAGCCGAAGACCAGCGGCAGCTGGCGCTCGACCCGGCCGCTCACATCGGCGGCGGTCATCCCGGCGCACACCACACCGGCCACGGTGCCGTCGCCCTTGGGGATCGGGACGGTGGTCTGGACCTCCCGGCCGAGGGGCCCCTGTACGGACTCGGTGACGATCTTGCCCTTCACCACGGGCCGCCAGTCGGCCACCAGCGTCTTGCCGATGTACTGCGGCTTGGGGTGGGTGTAGCGGATGCCGTGGGTGTTCGCCACCACCACGAAGTCCAGATGCGCCCGCTTGCGTGTCTCCTCGGCCCGTGGCTGGAGGAGGGCGGTCGGATTCTCGGTGCGCATCGCGGACGCGGTGCCCGGGGAGGTGGCGAAGGTCTGGGCGACGGCGGTGGCGCGGTTGAGGGCCTCCTGCTCGCTGTCGATACGGGCCTGGAGGATGAGCGCCGTCGTGGCCGCCACGATGAGCAGGCACACGAGCAGCACTTGGACAGCGAAAACCTGCCCGGCGATGCTGCGCACGCTCAAGCTGCGCAGGCTCAGGAGCGAGCGGAGACGCGTCCGGGAGGGGGTGTGTGGGGCAAGCCTAGGTTGACCGAAAACTCCGACCACGCCCCCTTCCTACCATTTATTCCCCTCCGATCGGGAAGCCTCGTGGCGCACGATCCCCGGCCGTCCCGATCCGCGATACGCATCGGCACGATATGTGGCACCTCGGCCACGCATCGCTCACCATGGCCCATCGGCAGGCGTCACCGGCCCCGTCGGGGCGAGGGGACACGGTCACACATCGAGCCGGAGGGCCACATCGCGCATCGTGGCCCTCGTGCTGTCCAGATCCGCCCGCGCCCGGTCGGCCACCAGATAGAGGAAGACCCCCTGGCTGGCGCGCTGGCTGAGCGGACGGATCACGTGGTACTCGGTGTCCAGCGTGACGACGATGTCCTCGAGGCGCTCCGCACTGTAGCCGAGCAACTCCAGAGTGGACAGCTTGGCCCGCAGCACATCCGTGTCCCCGTAGGCCACCTTCTCCAGGTCCGGTCCCTGCGGGGTCTGGGCGGCGCCCAGGCTGATCCGGCTCAGGTAGTCGACGAGCGAGGCCGCGAGTGCGCCCTCGCACTCCATCATCTCGCGCAGCGACTCCTGGATATCGGTCATGGCCCGTCGCCCTTCCGGGACCTGTGAGGGGCGCCGGCACCGGCCGGAAACGTCCACCGCGCCGGGACCCTGGAGGTCATGTCCACACGTTTCATCCTTGCACAGGGTCCGCCGGCGCACCCCCGCGCGCGGCCGCCCCCGGCGTCGTGCGGCACTCCCCGTGGTGGCGGGCCGCCGATCGTCCTATCCTGCGCAGGCGTTGATCGACTTCGGATTGAATCGTTTGCTTCCGCTGGAGGACGCATGACCGTCGGCAGCACCCCGTCCCGGGCCGTGGTGGTGGGCACCGGCTCCCGGGCCCAGATGTTCACCGAGGCACTTGCCCGCCGCCCACGGCTGAGGGTCGCCGCGCTGTGCGATCCGAACCCCGTGCGCATCGCCCATCACCAGCGGCTGCTGAAGGAGGCGGGCGAGCCGGAGGCGGCCGCCTGGAGCCCGGCGGAGTTCGAGCGGCGGCTGCGCACGGACGATATCCAGGAGGTGGTGGTTACCTGCGTGGACGCGTCGCACGACGCGTACATCGTGCCCGCGCTGCGAACCGGCTGCCGGGTGGTCACCGAGAAGCCGATGACCACCGACGCGGCCAAGTGCCGCCGCATCCTGGAGACGGTCCGGGAGACCGGCAACCATCTGGCGGTCGCCTTCAACTACCGCTTCAACCCGGTGCACGAGGAGGTCCACCGGCAGCTGTCCGGTGGCGCCATCGGCGAGGTGCTGTCGGTGCACTTCGAGTGGCTGCTGGACACCCGGCACGGCGCCGACTACTTCCGCCGCTGGCACCGCGAGAAGGAGCACAGCGGCGGGCTGATGGTGCACAAGTCCAGCCACCACTTCGACCTGGTCAACTGGTGGCTGGGGGCCCGGCCGGAGGAGGTGTTCGGCTACGGCCGGCTCGGCTTCTACGGCCGTGCGGCGGGCGAGCGCAGCGGCTACCGGCGCGAGTACGAGCGGGCCCATGGCGCCGCCGCCGCCAGGGACGACCCGTTCGCGCTGGAGCTCGCCGAGAACGACGCGATGCGCTCGCTGTACCTGGACGCCGAGGGCGCGGACGGCTACCACCGCGACCGCAATGTGTTCGGCGACAACATCACCATCGAGGACGACATGGCGCTGCTGGTCCGCTATGACACCGGCGCCACCATGACGTACCACCTGACCGCCTACTCCCCCTGGGAGGGCTACCGGGTGATGTTCAACGGCACCCGGGGCCGGCTGGAGCTGGAGGTCGAGGAGAGCGCGTGGCAGCCGCCGCTGCTGGGCACCGCCTCCGGCCGCGGCACCATCCACGGCGATCAGGCACTGGCCAACGCGGGCGGTCCGCGGCTGGTGCTGCGGCCGCTGTGGGAGCCGCCGCGGGAGGTGGAGCTGCCGGCGTTCGACCACGCGGGGCACGGCGGCGGGGACGAGCGGATGCTCGATGTGCTCTACGGCCCGGTGGATCCGGCGGACGGCCCGGTGGATCCGGCGGCCGCCACCGAAGCGGCGGCGGCCGTGGACGCCTCGGACGCCTCCCGTCGGCGGGCCACCGAGGAGGACGGGGCGCTCGCGCTGGTCACCGGGCTCGCGGCCAACCAGTCGTTCGTCAGCGGAAGGCCGGTGGCCACGGCGGACGTCGTGACCCCGTAACCGGGCGTCCGGTCCAACACGGCTCATCCCGCCCGCCGTTGGGGCAGGATGAGCCGCATGGACACGGATACGGTCGGAACATCCCCGGCGCCCCATTTCCGGAGCGCCCCCCGGCACCGCCGAAGACGGCTGCTCGGCGCGCTCGCGGCGGCCGGTCTGCTCACCGCGTGCGGTACGCAGTCCTCGTCGGGAGTGGCCGCGGTGCCCGACGAGGCCACGTCCCGCCCGGCGGGCCCCACCGTCTCGCCGGACGCCACCGCCCCCACCGCCCCTGCGGCCTGCCCCGACTCGGGGGTGCTGCTGCGGGCCGCGGAGGCCGACGCGGCGATGGGGCTGCGGGTGCAGCAGATCGAGCTGGTGAACTGCGGCACGCGCGCCTATACGGTGAGCGGCCATCCGTCCGTCCAGGTGCTGGACGAGGACCTGGAGCCGCTGGAGGTCACGGTCAGCCACGGGGCCTCGGCCATCGCCACTCTCGACGGCTTCGAGACGGCCACCGGGCCGGTGCGGCTGAAGCCCGGTGAACGGGCGGTGGCGCGGCTCGCGTGGCGGAATCTGGTGACGGAGGTGACGCGCCCCGCCGCCGACGGGCGCTATCTGAAGATCGCGCCGAACGGCGGCGGGACGGACGCGCAGACCGTGCCCGACCATGTCGACCTGGGCACCACCGGCAAGCTGGGCGTGAGCGCCTGGGCCCGCCCGGCCCCGGATTCCCCGGAGCGCCCGGACGCCCGTCCGTAGCCGCCCGCCGGTGGCGCCGTACGGTCCCGCGGCCCCGTCAGCCCGGGGCGCCCAGCCGCTCCTCCGGCCGGTCGGCCGGATCGAGCTCCAGCTGCTGGGCGAGCCCGGCGGCCAGGGCCTCCACGGTCGGATGCCGCCAGACGAAGTTGCCCGCGAGCTTGATGCTCAGCCCCGTCTCCAGCCGCACCCTCAGCTCCATGGCGAGCAGCGAGTCGAAGCCCAGTGACTTGAGCGGGGTCCGCGGATCGAGGGTGGCGCTGCTGAGCCGCAGCACGGCTCGGATGTGGTCGCTGAGATAGGACTCCAATGCGGTGCGGCGGGCCGGACCGGCGGGGAGGGCGGCCAGCCGGGTGCGGATGTCGTCGGTGCTCTCGCGGGCGGCCGCCGGGGTGTCGTCGCCGGGGAGCAGCGGGGCGAAGAGGGAGGACCGGCGGCCGGTGGCGGGTATCCAGGTGGCCGGTTCGCCGGGTATCACCCCGGTCTGCACCCGCCGATGGGCCAGCAGGGCGCCGAGGGCGCGGAGCCCCTCGTCGGTGGGGATCGTCTGGTAGCCGCGGTCGGCGAAGCCGGTGGCCACTCCGGTCTCGCCCCACGGGCCCCAGTTGACCGCGAGGGTGGGCAGGCCGCGCGCCGAGCGCCAGGCGGCGAAGCCGTCCAGCCAGGCGTTGGCGGCCGCGTAGGCGCCCTGTCCGGCGTTGCCCAGCAGGGAGGCCATGGAGGAGTACACCGCGAACCAGTCGAGCCGGTGCCCCTCGGTGGCCTGGTGCAGCCGCCACGCCCCGGTGGCCTTCGGCGCCCATACGCGGCGCAGCTGGTCCTCGCGGATGTTGGCCACGGCCGCGTCGTCGAGAACCATCGCGGAGTGGACGACGCCGTGCGGGGACGCCCCCTCGTCGGCGGTGGCGGCGGCCATCAGCCGCTCGGCCGTGCCCGGGCGGGCGATGTCGCCGGTGACGACGGTGATCCTGGTGCCGGTGGCGGAGAGTTCGGCGAGCGTCCGCGCGGCGGCGCCGACCGGTGCGGTCCGTCCGTTGAGCACCAGGTGACCCGCGCCCTGCCGGGCCAGCCAGCAGGCGGTGGCGAGTCCGAGACCGCGCAGACCGCCGGTGACGATGTACGTCCCGCCGTCCCGCACCGTGAGCGGTCCGTCGGGAAGCACCGCGTCGACCTGGCCCTCCTGCGGGATGGTGAGCACCAGTTTGCCGATGTGGCGGGCGCCGGCCATCTGCCGGAACGCGTCGGTGACCTCGGCCAGCGGATAGGTGGTGCAGCGCAGTGGCTTGAGACGGCCCTCGCCGATCGCGGTGAGCACCTCGCGCAGCATCGCCGCGTACTCCCGCGGGCGGTCCAGCTGGAGCTCCCTGAGGTCCACGGTGGAGAAGGTGATGTTGTGGCGCAGCGGGGCGAGCCCGAGCGGGGCGTCGGAGAGGATGTCGCGGACGCCGAGTTCGACGAAGCGGCCGAAGGGGCGCAGACACTCGAGCCCGGCCCGGATGGCGGCCCCGGAGAGGGAGTTGAGCACCACGTCGACGCCCTCGCCTCCGGTGGCCTCCATGACCTCGTCGCGGAAGTCCAGCGACCGGGAGTCCATCACCCGGGCGATGCCCATCCCCCGCAGGAAGCGCCGCTTCTCCTCGCTGCCCGCCGTGGCCAGCACCTCGGCGCCCAGCAGCCAGGCGACCGCGATGGCGGCGAGTCCGGTGCCGCCGGTGGCCGAGTGGATCAGCACCCGCTCCCCCGCGCTCACCCGGCCGATGTGGCGCAGCGCGTACCAGGCGGTGAGGAACGCGATCGGCAGCCCGGCGGCGGTGTGCGGGGCGAGGCCCTCGGGGAGGGGCGCGGTGCGGTCGGCGGGGACGACGGTGAAGGAGCCGAAGGCGCCGCCGTGCACATCGGCGGCCACCACCCGGTCACCGGCGCGGAGGTGGTCGACGCCGGGCCCCACCGCGCTCACCTCGGCCGCGCATTCGAAGCCGAGCCGGTAGCGGATGTCCTCGTCGCCGGGGAGCAGCCCCATGGCGGTGAGGACGTCACGGAAGTTCAGCCCCGCGGCGAGCACCCGCAGTTCCACCTCACCGGGTCCGGGCGGGCGGCGGGGGGTGGTGGTGAGCTCCAGGCTGCCGAGGTCGCCGAGGCGGCCGGCGCGCAGCCGGAAGCCGTCGGTGCCGCAGCGCACGGTGCGGGCGGCGGCGGTGGTGCGCTCGGTGTCGGTGAGGGGCGCGTGGTCCAGTTCGGCGGTGTAGCGGGC
>NZ_JAAAYH010000210.1:0-15649 GCF_018035285.1 Streptomyces sp. MK37H
GGACACCCCGTAGACGCGCCGGGTCGTGATGCCTGCCCGGCGGGCACTACGGTCCGCCCATGACATCGGCACAGCCGCGTCAGTCGGCCGGGTCCGCCGGATCGGCCGGGTCCACCGGAGCGACCGGGTCTGCCGGGTCCGCCGGAGCGACCGGTTCTGCCGGGTCCGCCGGATCGGCCAGGTCCACCGGAGCGACCGGGTCTGCCGGATCCACCGGAACGACCGGAACGACCGGGTCCGCTGGATGCGGCGCCAGCAGCGGCAGCGACGACGCCATGCGCTGCTCGCACAGATCGGCCAGCCGGTCGTACCCGGCCTTGCCCATCAGCTCCGTGAGCTCCGGCCGGTACGAGCGGAACACGGGCTCCCCGGCCCCATGCGCCGAGGTGGCCGAGGTGCACCACCAGTGCAGATCGTGGCCGCCCGGCCCCCAGCCGCGCCGGTCGTACTCGCCGATGGTGATCCGCAGCACCCGGGTGTCGTCCGGCCGGTCGATCCAGTCGTAGGACCGGCGCACCGGCAGCTGCCAGCACACATCCGGCTTGGTCTCCAGCGGCTCTCGCCCCTCCCGCAGCGCCAGGATGTGCAGTGCGCAGCCCGCGCCGCCCGGGAAGCCCGGCCGGTTCTGGAAGATGCACGAGCCCTTGTGGCGCCGGGTCTGCCGCTCGCCGTCGTCGTCCTCCTGCACCCACCCCGAGGCGTGCCCCTCGTCGTGGAACTGCCAGATCTCCGGGGTCAGCCGGGCCATATGGCGTCCGACCCGCGCCTCGTCGTCCTCGTCCGAGAAGTGCGCGCCCAGCGTGCAGCAGCCGTCGTCGGCCCGCCCCGCCTGGATGCCCTGGCAGCCCTGGCCGAAGATGCAGGTCCACTTGGAGGTCAGCCAGGTCAGATCGCATCGGAAGAGCTGCTCGTCGTCGGCCGGATCGGGGAATTCGACCCATGCGCGGGCGAAGTCCAGGCCGACCTCGTCCTCGGTGCTCGGGGCGTCCTCGGCGCCCTCCGCCCCGGACGGCATCGGCTCATCGGCCGCCCACTCCCGGGCGGCCTTCCGGCGTTTGTCCTGCTTCGCCTTTTTCGTCTTTGCCACGGTGCAAGGGTAGGCGCCTTCGGCGAAAAGCCGGAGGTGGGGACCGCGCACGTCCCCGGCGCGGCTCATGTGCGAGAACGCGGGAGGACCTGTGCATGACACCGAGGTGGGCGCAGTAGCGTTCACGTTATGAGACTCGGTGTCCTCGACGTGGGTTCGAATACGGTTCATCTGCTCGTGATGGACGCCCACCCCGGCGCGCGCCCGCTGCCCGCGCATTCGCACAAGGCCGAGCTGCGGCTCGCCGAACTCCTCGACGGGCACGGGGCCATCGGCCCCGACGGCGTCGACCGCCTGATCGCGGTGGTCATGGAGGCGCTGGAGGCGGCCGAGGACAAGGGCGTCGAGGACGTCCTGCCGTTCGCGACCTCCGCCGTCCGTGAGGCGTCCAACGCCGATGAGGTCCTGGCCCGGGTCGCCGAGGAGACCGGCGTACGGCTCCAGGTGCTCAGCGGCGCGGACGAGGCGCGGCTCACCTTCCTGGCCGCCCGCCGCTGGTTCGGCTGGTCCGCGGGGAAGCTGCTGGTCCTGGACATCGGCGGCGGTTCGCTGGAGATCGCGTACGGCATGGACGAGGAGCCCGACGCGGCGGTCTCGCTGCCGCTCGGGGCCGGCCGGCTGACCGGGGCCTGGCTGCCCGGCGATCCGCCCGACCCGGCGGACGTACGGGCCCTGCGGCGCCATGTGCGGGCCGAGATCGCCCGGAGCGTCGGCGATTTCAGCCGTCATGGGGCGCCGGACCATGTGGTGGCCACCTCCAAGACCTTCAAGCAGCTGGCCAGGATCACCGGCGCCGCGCGCTCCGCCGAGGGGCTCTACGTGGAGCGCCGGCTCACCCGCCGGGCGCTGGAGGAGTGGGTGCCCAAGCTGGCGGCCATGCCCACCCGGGAGCGGGCCGAGCTGCCCGGGGTCTCCGAGGGCCGGGCCGGGCAGCTCACGGCCGGGGCGCTGGTGGCGGAGGCCGCGATGGACCTGTTCGGCGTGGAGCAGCTGGAGATCTGCCCGTGGGCGCTGCGCGAGGGCGTGATCCTCCGCCGCCTGGACCATCTGCCGACCTGACCACGGAGCGTGACCGGGGCCGGAAAGCGGTGGCCGTTCAACCGCAAAGGCCGCCGCGGTTCGGTTGCGGAGAGCAGCCGCCGTACGCTGTCCCTCGTGACAGAGCCAGTGGTGCGCATCCCGGATGCGAAGGTCGCGCTGTCCACAGCCTCGGTCTATCCGGAGTCGACGGCGACGGCCTTCGAGATCGCGGCACGCCTGGGCTACGACGGCGTCGAGGTCATGGTGTGGACCGATCCGGTCAGCCAGGACATCGAGGCGCTGCGTCGGCTCTCGGACTACCACCAGGTGCCGATCCTCGCCGTGCACGCCCCCTGTCTGCTGATCACCCAGCGGGTCTGGTCGACCGACCCATGGGTGAAGCTGCAGCGGGCGAGGGCGGCCGCCGAGAAGCTCGACGCGTCCACCGTCGTGGTCCACCCGCCGTTCCGATGGCAGCGGGCGTACGCCCGCGAGTTCGTCCGCGGAATCTGGCGGATGGCGGATGAGACCGATGTGCGGTTCGCGGTCGAGAACATGTACCCGTGGCGCTATCGCGACCGCGAGATGCTCGCGTACGCCCCGGGCTGGGACGTCACCCAGGACGACTACCGCCACTTCACGATCGATCTGTCGCACACCGCCACCGCCCGTACGGACGCGCTGGAGATGGTGGACCGCATGGGCGACCGGCTGGCCCATCTCCACCTCGCCGACGGCCAGGGCTCCAACAAGGACGAGCACCTGGTGCCGGGGCGCGGCACCCAGCCCTGCGCCGAGCTGCTGGAACGGCTCGCGGTCGGCGGTTTCGACGGCAATGTGGTCGTCGAGGTCAACACCCGGCGTGCCATGTCCACGACCGAGCGCGAGGCCGATCTGGCGGAGGCCCTGGCCTTCACCCGGCTGCACCTCGCCTCGTCGACCTCGGCCACCCGGCCCCGCAGGGCGGTGCCCGGTTCATGACCGCCGCCGCATCCGGGTCCGCCACACCCCCGCGCAAGCGCGGCCGCCCGGCCCGTACGAGCGCCTCCGACGGCCCCGCCGCCCGCGACCGGATCCTGATCGCGGCGCGCAACGAGTTCGCCGAGCGCGGCTACGACAAGACCTCGATCCGCGGCATCGCCAAGGCCGCGGAGGTGGACCCGGCCCTGGTCCACCACTACTTCGGCACCAAGGAGCAGGTCTTCGAGGCGGCCATCGAGCTGATCTTCGCCCCCGCCATGGGCGTCCCGGACGCGGTGCACGGCAGCCGGGAGGGCGCGGGCGAGCGGATGGCCCGCTATATGTTCGGCATCTGGGAGAACCCGGTCAGCAGGCTGCCGCTGCTCGCCGTGATGCGCTCGGCGCTGACCAACGAGACCGCCGCCGTGGTGCTGCGCGGCATGATCGAGCGCCGGGTGCTGGTGCGGATGGCGGGTGAGCTGGACGTCCCGAACCCCGAGTTCCGGGCGCAGCTCGCGGCCGGGCATCTGATCGGGATCGCGATGCTGCGGTATGTGCTCCGGATGGAGCCGATGGCCTCGGCAGAGGCGGACGACATCGTGGCCATGGTGGGGCCCACTCTGCAGCGCTATCTGACCGAAAGCTGATCGCGGACCGGCCGATCCCGAACGGGCCGATCGCTGACCTAGAGTTGATCGACCCGTTCCGCTCCGTGACCCGGCCGTCTCTGGATCCGGACGGACCATCCGGATCCATGGACACAGGCGTAGGCTCAGAAGACTCCGATCCGATCCGCAGGACGCACGTATCACGAGGGAGCCGAGCACCGTGCCCGAGCTGAGGTCTCGCACCGTCACCCACGGCCGCAACATGGCGGGCGCCCGCGCCCTTATGCAGGCTTCCGGCGTAGCGCGCGAGGACTTCGGCAAGCCGATCGTCGCCGTCGCCAACAGCTTCACCGAGTTCGTCCCCGGCCACACCCACCTCCAGCCGGTGGGCCGGATCGTCAGCGAGGCGATCCACGCGGCGGGCGGCATTCCGCGCGAGTTCAACACCATCGCCGTGGACGACGGTATCGCCATGGGCCACGGCGGGATGCTCTACAGCCTCCCCTCCCGCGACCTGATCGCCGACTCCGTGGAGTACATGGTCGAGGCGCACTGCGCCGACGCGCTGATCTGCATCTCCAACTGCGACAAGATCACCCCCGGGATGCTGATGGCCGCGATGCGGCTCAACATCCCGACCGTCTTCGTCTCCGGCGGCCCCATGGAGGCGGGGCGGGCCACGCTCGTCGACGGCACCGTCCGCAAGCTGGACCTGATCAACGCGATCTCGGACGCGGTCAATGAGAACGTCTCGGACGAGGACATCCTCCGTATCGAGAACAACGCCTGCCCGACCTGCGGCTCCTGTTCCGGCATGTTCACCGCCAACTCGATGAACTGCCTGACCGAGGCGATGGGCCTCTCCCTGCCGGGCAACGGTTCGGTGCTGGCCACCCACACCGCCCGTAAGGCGCTCTACGAGACCGCCGGCCGTACGGTCGTGGAGATCACCAAGCGCCACTACGAGCAGGACGACGAGACGGTTCTGCCGCGCTCCATCGGCTCCCGCGCCGCCTTCGAGAACGCCATGGCGCTCGACATCGCCATGGGCGGCTCGACCAACACGATCCTCCACCTGCTGGCCGCCGCCCAGGAGGCCGGTCTCGACTACGACCTCAAGGACATCGACGAGGTCTCCCGCCGGGTGCCGTGCCTGGCCAAGGTCGCCCCGAACGTCGCCCCCGGCGGCACGTACTACATGGAGGACGTGCACCGCGCGGGCGGCATCCCGGCGATCCTCGGCGAGCTGTTCCGCGGCGGGCTGCTGAACGAGGACGTCCACTCCGTGCACAGCTCCTCGCTCGCCGACTGGCTCAAGACCTGGGACGTGCGCGGCGGTTCGCCGTCCGCCGAGGCCGTCGAGCTGTGGCACGCGGCCCCCGGCTGCAAGCGCTCCGCCACCGCCTTCTCGCAGTCCGAGCGCTGGGACTCCCTGGACACGGACGCCGCCGGCGGCTGCATCCGCGACATGGAGCACGCCTACTCCAAGGACGGCGGACTCGCCGTCCTCAAGGGCAATCTGGCCGTCGACGGCTGCGTGGTGAAGACGGCCGGCGTGGACGAGTCCATCTGGACCTTCGAGGGCCCGGCCGTGGTCTGCGAATCCCAGGAGGAGGCCGTCGAGCGGATCCTGGGCAAGCAGGTCAAGGAGGGCGACGTGGTCGTCATCCGCTACGAGGGCCCCAAGGGCGGCCCCGGGATGCAGGAGATGCTCTACCCGACCTCCTTCCTCAAGGGCCGGGGCCTGGGCAAGGCGTGCGCGCTGGTCACCGACGGCCGCTTCTCCGGCGGCACGTCGGGTCTCTCCATCGGCCACGCCTCGCCGGAGGCGGCGTCCGGCGGCACCATCGCCCTGGTCCGGGACGGCGACCGGATCCGCAT
Source organism: Streptomyces sp. MK37H (assembly GCF_018035285.1). Lineage (NCBI taxonomy): Bacteria > Bacillati > Actinomycetota > Actinomycetes > Kitasatosporales > Streptomycetaceae > Streptomyces > Streptomyces sp. MK37H. Next base: position 5,557 of record NZ_JAAAYH010000210.1, read on the forward strand.
CGACATCCCCGCCCGTTCCATCGACCTCCTGGTGAGCGAGGAGGAGTTGGCGGCCCGCCGCGAGGAGCTCGGTGGCGTCTACGCCCCGAAGAACCGCGAGCGCAAGGTGTCCACCGCGCTGCGCGCCTACGCGGCGATGGCCACCAGCGCGGACAAGGGCGCGGTCCGCGACATCAGCCAGCTGGGCTGACGTCCCTCCGCCTCAGCCGCCTCTGCTGACCTCGCGCGGCATCGGCCGCTTCGGCTGACCTCGCGCGGCAGTCGCCTCTGCTGACGTCCTTCCGCCTCAGCCGCCCCGGCTGACGTCCATCCCGGACGCCTCCAGGGTGTCGTATCCGTAGACCGTGGTGAGGGCGTCCCCGCTCAGCGTCAGCTCAGCGGGGATGCCACCGGGGTCGGTACGCGCCTTGGTCCGCCACAGCACCCGGCCGTCCCGGCGGTCCAGCGCGATGACCCGGCCCGCGGCGGTGGCGAGATACAGGGCGTTCCGGCGCCCGGACACCACGGGCGGGCCCAGCCACTCCACCTGCGTCGCCTTGCTCCACAGCCGCTTTCCGGTCGTGGTGACGGCGGTGACCTCACCGTTCTGCCGGACGAAGTAGAGCGTGTCGCCCACCAGGGCGGGCGTGATCTGCCGGGCGGAGAGACCCTCGGGCAGCTTCACCCGGCGCTGCCGTCCCCCGTCCGTGCCGAGGAACAGCAGATCGGTGTAGTCGTCGGTGTCGTGCTCGCGCTGCTCCAGACAGAGGAGCTCGCCCGAGCGCTCGGCGAGGAAGGAGCCCACATACAGGGTGCCGATCCGCCGGGGCGCTCCCGTGGTGGGGGAGAGGGTGTAGAGCCCGCTCGGAACGGCCGGGTCGCCCCGGTCCTCCAGCGGTCCGCAGTCGGCGAGGGGGCGTCCGGACACCACATCCGGGCCGCAGCTCAGCCCGTGGCCGACCCGCCGCGACCAGAGCGTGCGGCCGGTGCGCACGTCCACCGCCTGGAACGTCTCCTCGTCCCAGCTCTGGGTGAGCACGGCGGAGTGGTCCCCTCGCTGGAACACCGCCCCCTGGTAGGCGCTGCCGATGTCGGTCCGCCAGACCCGCTCACCGTCGCTGGTGCGATAGCCCTCCAGCCGGGCCGTGCCGTCCGACTTCTCCACGGTGCCCAGCACAAGACCGCCCGCCACTCCGATCAGCTCGCTCGGCTTCGACGACCGGTGCCAGGCCACCCGCCCTCGGATGTCCAGCCGGGTCAGGGCGATCCCGGAACCACCGCAGTACAGATCCGTGCCCGAGGGCAGACAGCGGCGGCCGGTCGGCCCGCTGACCGAGCGCGGAGCGCCATCGACGCTGGTCACGATGTCGGTGCCGGGCCCGGCGAGGGTGCGCTGCCAGGGGCGCCAGCCGGACGGGAGCGAGCCGTTCGCCGACGAGCGGGTGGTGGGGCGGGCATCCGGCTCGCCCTCGGGTCCGGATCCGGACCCGAGGAAGACGATCGTCCCCACAATCGCGGCGACCAGGCCCGTGGCCGCGGCGGCGAGCACCAGGGGACGGCGCGTCAGATAGCCGCGGCCCGGCGCACGGCCAACTTCGGTCGGCACGGCGGCGTCGCCCTCGCCGATGCCGCCGTCCGCGTCCGTGACGTCCTTACGGTCGTCGTCACCGCCCTTACCGTCGTCACCGTCGTCCTCGGGCAGCGTCCGCAGCCGTTCCAGCAGCTCGTCCAGCCCGGGCCGCGCGGGCGGTTCCTTGCTCAGGCAGTCCGCGACCGCGTCACGCAGCGGCCCGGTCACCGTGTCCAGCGCCGGGGGCTCGTACACCACGTGATAGGCGGTCATATAGGGGCTGTCCGCGTCGAACGGGCTCTGGCCGGTCGCCGCGTACACCAGCACTGTCGCCAGCGAGAACACATCGGACTCCGGCCCGACCTCGCGCGGATCGCGCAGCTGCTCCGGGGACATGAACGGGGGCGTGCCCATGACCCGGCCGGTCATGGTCAGGGTCTGGTGGTCGGCCGCCCGGGAGATGCCGAAGTCGATGACGCGGGGGCCCTCGTCGGACAGCACGATGTTGGCCGGTTTCAGATCCCGGTGCACCACACCCGCCCGGTGGATGTCCCGTAGCGCCTCGACCAGCCCGATCGCCAGCCGCCGCAGCTCGGCGCCGCGCAGCGGACCGCCCGCCGCGACCTGCTCGGCGAGCGTGCGGCCGGGGACGTACGAGGTCGCCATCCACGGCAGCACGGCATCGGGGTCCGCGTCCACGACGGCCGCGGTGAACGCGCCGCTGACCCGCCGGGCGGCCGCGACCTCCTGGCGGAACCGCATCCGGAACTCGTCGTCGTCGGCGAACTGCTGATGCACCACCTTCAGCGCCAGCCGCCGCCCCGACGGCGACCGGGCCAGATACACCGTGCCCATCCCGCCACGGCCGAGCCGCCGCTCGAGTGCGTAGCCTCCGATGGACTCCGGGTCCCCGGCGCGCAGTGCCATTCCTGTCTTCTCCCACCGACCCACGATCCGGCGGTCACTTTAGGCCCGGCTCGCGCCGGGGGCCCGTGGCGCCGCTCACCAACCGGCCGGATTCCGCCCGTCCACGGCGAAGAGCGTGCCGTCCGGGGCCGTCGCGAACACCTTGCCGTCCGCCACCACGGGCGCGGGCATCAGATCCAGGAAGCCCTGACCGGCCGCGCCCCCGCGCGAGCGGGTCTCGCCGATCACCTCGCCCCGCTGGGCGTCCACGGCCAGCAGCCGGCCGTCCGCCGCCGAGAAGTACAGCCGGCCGTCCGCCGCCACCAGCGGCGAGGCGTTGGAGACCGAGGTCTCCAGGCGCCAGAGCCGCGCTCCCGCCGAGCCCTCGCGCGTGGTGTCGACGGCCACCAACCCGCCGTCCGTGCCCAGTACATACACCCGGTCACCGCTGGTGACGGCGCTGATCGCGGACACTGGCGCGGACAGCGCGACCCGCCGCGCCGCGCGCCGCTCCGGGTCATAGCGCACGACGGCGGTGGTACTGGTCCGGGTGTCCGTCTCGGTCAGCAGCAGCACGCCATCGGGGCTGCTACCGGCCGGGGTGAGGTTGCCGCTGAGCGAGGCGTGCCAGCGCGTCGTACCGCGCACCGTGTCCACCGCCGTGACCAGCGTGTGCGAGCCGTCGCCCGCGGTGGTCACGGCGTACGCGGTGCGGCCGTCGCCGTACGAGAAGAAGACGGGCCGGGCGTGGCCGGGCAGCCGATGACTCCAACGCTCCTTGTTCGTCGTCCCGTTCACCGACGTGACCATGCCGTCCGGCGCGACCAGCAGCACGGTGTCGCCCGAGGAGTAGACCCCGCCCTGATAGCGGGAGACATCGCGGCTCCAGCGGACGCGGTGGGTCGTGGGGTCGAGCGCCCGCAGCCGCCCACCGCCCGGGGACACCGTCCGCACCAGACCGCCCGCGACCACGGGGGCGGAGATCGTCGCGCCGTCCCCGGGGCGCGCCGCCGCGGACGGCCGCGACCAGACCACGCGGCCGTCGTCCGGATCGACCCGGGCGGTCTCGACGCCGTGCCGGGCGCAGTACAGCGCGCCCGCTCCGTACGAGCAGAACGCGGGCCGCGCCCCCGGGCCCGCGGCCTTTCCGGCATCCAGCCCGGTCGTCCAGGGGCGCCACGCCTCGGCGGTCGCCGCGCTGATCCGCGGCCGGCCGCCGCCGGAGGAGTCCGTGCCGTCGAACGGGCGCAGTGCGACGACCGTGCCCGCGCCGAGCAGTACGACGGCCGCGAGCCCGGAGAGGGCCCACCGCCGGATCCCCCGGCGCCGCGCCACGGGCTCGCTCGGCACCGACTCGGGCTGGTCCGCGGCCGGTTCCGGCTCGGGAGCCGCCTTCACATGCGTATCGGGATCCGCTGTTTCGGGGGCTGCCGTATCGGCAGGGGCCGCCTTCACATGCGTATCCGTGGCGCCGTCGTCCTGCCCCCAGCGCACCCCCGGCAGCGAGTGCGGCTCCGGCGTCCGCTGCTGCGGCACCAGCGGAACGGGTCCGCGCGGCACCGGCGACTGGGGTCCGCGGACGGCGCGTAGCACCGTCATCAGGGCGTCGGGCGTGGGGCGGTCCTCGGGGTTCTTGGCCAGACACCGCTGGACCAGCGGCAGCAGCTCATCCGGCACCCCCGCCAGATCCGCCTCGTCGTGCACCACCTGGTACGCCACGATGTACGGACTCTCCGACTCGAACGGCCCCCGCCCGGTGGCCGCGTGCACCAGCACCGACCCCAGCGCGAACACATCCGCCGCCGGTCCCACCGCCCGCGGCCGCTGGAACTGCTCCGGCGCCATGAACGGCGGGGTGCCGATCAACTTCCCCGTCTCGGTGCGCAGTTCGCTGTCGGACGGCCGGGAGATGCCGAAGTCGATGACCTTCGGGCCGTCCGCCGCGAGCAGCACATTGCTCGGCTTGAGATCGCGGTGCACCACGCCCGCCCGATGGATGTCCCGCAGCGCCTCGGCAAGCCCCGCCGCCAGCCGCACCGTCTCGTCCGGCGCCAACGGCCCGCTCCGCTTGACGTGTTCGGCGAGGGTCGGGCCGGGGATGTAGAGGGTGGCCATCCAGGGCCTCGGCCCCTCCGGGTCGGCATCCACCACGGGCGCCGTGAACGCGCCGCTGACCCGCCGGGCGGCCGCCACCTCCTGCCGGAACCGCGCCCGGAACTCGGGGTCTTCGGCCAACCCGGCATGGACGACCTTCACCGCGAGGCGCCGCCCCGAGGGCGAGCGGGCCAGATGGACCACGCCCATGCCACCGGATCCGAGGCGCGCCTCGAGCTGGTACTGCCCGGCGTACTCCGGATCCTCCGCTTCCGGGCCCGTCCCGGCTCTGTGCACCGGCGGCATGCCCCACCCCCGTGAATTCGGCCGCATTCGCGACTCGGCGAGCCTAGTCGATGACATGTGCGAGCCTTGTTAACCTCCGCATGTCGTGTCACTTCACACGACATGTGCACAACTTCGGAAAGAAGTTCAACGGGGGAGGGGCCGCCATGGCCATCGAAGAGACCGCGGACACCGTAGCCACCACCGACGCCACGGACACCGTCGCGGACACTGTGGGAACCACCGCCGGAGCGATCACCTATCCGGTCGCGCCCGGCTACCAGGTGAACGTCCGCAGCGGGCCCGGCACCAACTACCGGCTCGTGAAGGTGCTGCCGTACAACAGCCGGGTCCCCATCCGCTGCCAGCGGCACGGCCAGAAGGTCTCGGGGCCGTACGGCACCTCGGACATCTGGGACAATATCGCTCCGGGCCAGTACGTGGCCGACGCGTATGTGAAGACCGGCAGCGACGGCTTCGTCACCGTGCCCTGCGGCTGACCCACGACGCGGCCGGAGCGCAGCCGGCCCCCGGCACCGCGAGTGCGGCGCCGGGGGCCGGGCGACGGAACGGGGGCTTCCCCTATATACGGGTCCCCCTATATACGGGTTACGCCGGGATCCGCTCCTCGAGGGCGGTGTCCCGCTTGACCACCGCGTTGTGCCGCTCGGTCCAGGTGGCCAGCGCCATCTCACAGGCGTGGTCCACATGGCGCAGTCCGGTCAGGTCGAGCTCCACCTCGCGCTCACGGGGCAGCCCCTCCAACTCGTCCAGCAGCTTGGGCAGCCGGAGGAAGGTCGCGTTGCCGCGCACCCGGACGTGCAGGGGCTTGTCGCCGTCGCCGTCGTCGCCCTCGCGCCCGCTGATCTCGACATGCACATGCGAGGTCTCCCAGGCGGTCTTGGCCACGGCCATCAGCAGACCGATGATCACGCCCTCGAACATATTGGTGACCACGATCGCGCCGGCGGTGACGATCAGGATGATCGCCTCACCCCGGTGGGCCTTCCACAGGGGCACCAGGTCCTTGGTCGGGATCAGCTTCCAGCCGGAGTACACCAGCACACCGGCGAGCGTCGCCACCGGGATGACGCCCAGCGCCGAAGGAAAGAGCACCGCGAAGACCAGCAGCCACACACCGTGCAGCACCCGCGACGCCTTCGTCTTCGCACCGGCCTGTACATTGGCCGAGCTCCGCACGATCACCGCGGTCATCGGCAGCGCGCCGAGGACACCGCACACCGCGTTGCCCGCGCCCTGTGCCATCAGCTCCTTGTCGTAGTCGGTGCGCGGACCGTCGTGCAGCCGGTCCACGGCCGCGGCGCTGAACAGGCTCTCGGCGGAGGCGATCAGCGTGAACGCGAGCACGGTGCCGATGACGCCCACCTCGGCGAGGGCCTGGAACTCACTGCCGCCGGGCGGCTGGACGGCGTCGAGCAGACCCTTGACCTCGACCCGCGCGATCGGCAGGTCGAAGATCGCGGTCGCGGCCGTGGCGAGCGCGACGGCCGCCAGCGGTCCGGGCAGCACCTTGGCGCCCTGGCGGAAGCGCGGCCACAGCACCAGGACGACGATCGTCCCGGCGCCCACGGCGACCGCCTTCAGGGCGTCCGTGGAGCCGGCCACATCCCCGATGAGCTGCGGAATGCTGAAGATCTTGTCGAGCCCGCTGCTCGGCGCCTTGGCATCGGCGAGCGCGTACAGCTGTCCGGCGATCAGCACCAGGCCGATGCCCGCGAGCATGCCCTGTACCACGGCGACGGAGATAGCCCGGAACCAACGGCCGAGGCCGAGCGCCCCCATGGCCAGCTGGAGCAGTCCGGAGATGAGGACGAGGACGCCGAGTGCGGCGACGCCGTATTGCTCCACGGCCTCGTAGACCAGCACGGTCAGACCGGCGGCCGGGCCGGAGACCTGCAGGCTGCTGCCCGGCAGGAAACCGGTGACCAGCCCGCCGACGATGCCGGTGATCAGGCCGAGCTCGGCCGGCACACCGGAGGCGACCGCCACCCCCACGCACAGGGGGACGGCCACCAGGAAGACGACGAGAGAAGCGGTGAAGTCGGCGCGGAAGGTTCCGGCGCCGGATGAGCCAGAGGTGCCTCCGGCACCACGGAAACGGTCAAAGAGATTTCGCATGAGGGCTGCCTCCAGTGCGCCCCGTCACCGGCTCATGGGCAGGCGGGGGCACGGCATAGCGCTACGTCAGTGGGATCGATGGAATCGGTCGCTGGCGGTTGGATCGCTTGCTGCGAGACGCGTGAAAAGCGTTGAGATGTGCGTGAGACGGACCGCCGGGCTACGGCGGTGCAGTTCTCAGCAGCGGAAGATCTGGAGGATGACGGGCAGTTCGCCCGATCTCGACACCGGAACGGCTTGCCGTCCGGTGACCGACGTGGAGATGGCGGTACGCGGCACCGGAACACCGGCGTCGCAACCGCACACACATCCGTATTTGCCGCTCGGTGTGGGAGCGGTGAGCGGGGCCCTTCCGCGGAGCCCCTTGCAGTCTTCGATTCCGTGGTCGCCGTGCGCGGAGACCAGTGATTCGGTGGTCGGCCGCGAATCGGCCGATGCGGTGACGCTGACCGTTTCGGGATGGATGACCTGCGCGGACGCGGAATCGGCCGCGATGAAGAGGGCAAGCAATACGGCAACCGCCGTTACCAATGCGTGAGCGGTATGCCGGATCGTCCTCACCATCGCCCCCCTCCCGTACGTATAGACACCGAGCCCTATTGTGTCCATGAAACCGTGACCATTTGCAAGTCGATATGTAACCAACTTGTGAACTCGGAGTCATCGAACAGGACTGTTTCGTTCCGGGCGCCCTGGTTGGCGCGGGCGCAAAGCCGCCTCCCCGTCACGCCGGAGGGCGCGCAAAAATTAATTCATCGAACAATGAATAAGAAATTCATAAGGGCCAGGGCGAATGGGCCACCCGTGCGAGGATGGCGGAGAACGCCTTACGCAGCACCCGCACGAACCGCACAGGCATGAGGAGAGCCGCACCATGACGGAGAAGGTCGCCGTGCTCGGCACGGGAAAGATCGGCGAAGCCCTTCTCAGCGGAATGATCCGGGGCGGCTGGTCGCCGTCCGACCTGCTGGTCACGGCACGCCGCCCCGAGCGCGCCGAGGAGCTCCGGTCGCGCTACGGCGTCGAGGCCGTCTCCAACGCCGAGGCCGCCAAGGCCGCCGAAACCCTCATCCTCACCGTCAAACCGCAGGACATGGGCGCCCTGCTCGATGAGCTCGCCCCGCATGTCCCCGCCGACCGGCTGGTCGTCTCCGGCGCCGCCGGCATCCCCACCTCCTTCTTCGAGGCGCGCCTGGCCGCCGGCACCCCGGTCGTCCGGGTCATGACCAACACCCCGGCGCTGGTCGACGAGGCCATGTCCGTCATCTCGGCGGGCAGCCACGCCACCGAGGAGCACCTCGCCCACACCGAGGCGATCTTCGGCGGCGTCGGCAAGACGCTGCGCGTCCCCGAGTCCCAGCAGGACGCCGCGACCGCGCTCTCCGGCTCCGGCCCGGCCTACTTCTACTTCCTCGTCGAGGCGATGACCGACGCGGGCATCCTGCTGGGCCTGCCCCGCGACAAGGCCCATGACCTGATCGTCCAGGCGGCCATCGGCGCGGCGGTGATGCTGCGCGACAGCGATCAGCACCCGGTCAAGCTGCGCGAGGCCGTGACCTCCCCGGCGGGCACCACCATCAACGCCATCCGCGAGTTGGAGAGCCATGGGGTGCGCGCCGCGCTGATCGCCGCGCTGGAGGCGGCCCGCGACCGCAGCCGCGAGCTCGCCTCCGGCAACAGCTGACGGAGAGCCGCTCCGCTCAGGTGGGCGGCAGCAGCCCGACCGCCGCATACGCCTCGTCCACCCGGGGCCGGGCCAGCCCACGCGCCCGCTCGGCCCCGGCCCGCAGCACCCCGTCCACATAGGACGGATCGGCGCACAACTCGGCGTGCCGGGCCTGGAGCGGACGCAGCACCTCCAGCACCGCCTCCGCCGTGGCCCCCTTCAGCGCCCCGTACGAGCTGAACTCCTCGGCCAGCACCTCCGGCTTGCCATCGGTGCACGAGGCGAGCACATCCAGCAGGTTGGCCACCCCCGGCTGCTCCGCCCGGTCGTACCGCACCGCGGTGCCGCTGTCCGTGACCGCCCGCATGACCTTCTTCCGCACCACATCCGGCTCGTCGAGCAGATAGACGATGCCCGCCGTCTCCGCGTGCGACTTCCCCATCTTCGAGGTCGGGTCCTGCAGATCCATCACCCGCGCCGAGACCCGCGGATTGGTGGCCCGGGGCACCGTGAAGACTGGTCCGTACCGCTGGTTGAACCGCTGCGCCAGATCCCGGGCCAGCTCCACATGCTGCGTCTGGTCCTCGCCGACCGGCACCTCATGCGTTCCATAGACGAGGATGTCGGCGGCCATCAGCGCCGGATAGGTGAGCAGCGACAGCCGTACGCTCCCCCCTCTCGCCCGCTCCCGCGCGGACTTCTCCTTGTACTGGATCATCCGCCGCATCTCGCCGTCGGTGGCCGTGCACTCCATGAGATAGGACAGCCGCGCATGCTCATCCACATGGCTCTGCACGAACAGCGTGCAGCGCTCGGGGTCGAGCCCCGAGGCCAGCAGCAGCGTGGCTGCCTGCCGGGTCAGCCGCCGCACCCGCGCCGGATCGTGCTCCACGGTGAGCGCGTGCAGATCGACGACGCAGAACAGTGCGTCGGCACGGTGCTGGTCCTCCTGAACCCACCGGCGTACGGCCCCGAGGTAGTTCCCGAGGGTCAGATGCCCGCTCGGTTTGATCCCACTGAAGATCCGGCGCCGTGCCGTCTTCGTCTCTGTCATCTCTCCGCGTCTCCCGCTTTGTCGGGACCGCCGACCCGGCCGGCCGGGATTCGCGGGAGGGAGAAACGCGAACGGCCGCCGGAGCGGCGGCCGTGGTTGCGCATGTGCTTGATAAGGGGCGGCCGCCGTCAGGCGGCCCACCACCGTGGGTGAACACATGCGCTCGTCATGCCATAGACAGTACGCCCTGACGGGGGGTCCGGCCATGGGTTTGATGGTCCTCGGGGCGTCGTGTAGTGTTCACCGGGTTGCCACGGAGCCCTGCGGGAAACGCGGCGACCATCGAGCCGCACCGGCGGCAAACCACTACTGCACGGCCCCTCATCGGGATGGATTTCGGCATGCCGAAATTCGGACCGGGGAACTCGATTATGAGCATCCGGGGGAATCCGCTAAAGTG
>NZ_JAAAYH010000211.1:0-15599 GCF_018035285.1 Streptomyces sp. MK37H
GAGGAGTTGGCGTCCGCCGCCGCGGAAGCGCTCACCGCCGTCACCTCGCTCGGCGGGGCCGAAGTGGGCGACAAGACACTGGTCGACGCCCTCGCGCCGTTCGCCACCGCCTTCGCGACGGGGCTGCGGAGCGGAGCCCCGGTGTCCGAGGCGTACGCGTCCGCCGTGGCCGAAGCCCGTACGGCCGCCGAGAACACCGCCGGGCTGCGCCCCCGCCTGGGCCGTGCCCGCCCCCTCGCCGACCGCAGCGTCGGCACCCCCGATCCCGGAGCCACCTCACTCGCCGCGGTGCTGACCGCGGTGGCCACTCTCCGCGCGACGACAGGAAGCGAGTCCGTATGACCACCGCGCATGCCTTCCGGATCGTCGTCGGCTGCGACGACGCCGGTTACGACTACAAGGAAGTACTCAAGCGGGATCTGCTGGCCGACCCCCGGGTCGCCGAGGTCATCGATGTCGGCGTGGGCAGCGACGAGCACACCGCCTATCCGCATGTCGCGGTGGAAGCGGCCCGCCGCGTGGCCGAAGGCGCCGCCGATCGCGCCCTGTTGGTGTGCGGCACCGGCCTCGGCGTGGCCATCAGCGCCAACAAGGTCCCCGGCATCCGCGCGGTCACCGCCCATGACAGCTACTCCGTGCGCCGCTCGGTCCTCAGCAACAACGCCCAGGTGCTCTGCTTCGGCCAGCGCGTCATCGGCCTGGAGCTCGCCCGCGCGCTTACGGATGACTGGCTCGCGCAGAGCTTCGACGAGACCTCCCCGTCGGCGGAGAAGGTCGCCGCCATCCGGAGCTACGAGGGCTGACCGTGGGCGGGCCGGCGGCGGACGCCGCGGCCTGCCCGTGCCGCGCTCGGCGCCGAAGCCGATCGTCGCCCAGCCGGTCTCCCGCACACTGTGAGCATGGCAATGAACGTGGCGGCGGCGGCCGACGAGCTTCTGGGGTCCCTCGCGGCGAGGGCCGACGCGGACTTCGCGGTCAGAACGCAGCGCTACTTTCCGCAGAAGATCCGCGTGCTCGGGGTGCGCAATGCCTCCGCCGTGAAGATCGCGAACGACTACTTCCGCGAGAGGCCGGACGTCCCCCCGGCGACGAGACTGGCTCTCGCGGAAGAAGTCCTGTCGCGCGCCTCCTACCACGAAGAGGTCCTGCTGGGATTCGCGCTCCTGCACAAGGTCGCGAGGGCCGGGCTGGGCGGCGAGCTGCTGGACCGCTGTGAGCACTGGCTCGGATCGTATGTGTCGAACTGGGCGCAGTGCGACGACCTGTGCCTGAAGTTGCTGTACCCGTTCTTCCGCGGACACCTCGATCAGATCCCTCGGACGCGAGCCTGGGTCGAATCCCGGTCCAGCTGGGCGAGGCGCGCCGCGAATGTGGCCGTCGTGAAGTTCGTCCGGCGCGAGGTGGGGCGGTCGATGTTCGAACTGCCGCTGTCCCACGTCTTCGACAACTGCACCCGGCTGATGCACGACGACGATGTGTATGTGCAGAAGGGCTGTGGCTGGCTGCTCAAGGTCACTGCCGAGGTTCATCCGGACGAGGTGGCCGGGTTCCTGCGCATGTGGCATACCGAAATGAGCCGCGACACGTTCCGGTATGCGATCGAAAAGATGGACAAAGAGACGCGAGCTTCCCTGATGGCGCTGGGGTAGGCTCACTGCAACCTTCTGCGGCAGCGCGATATCGACCTGTCGGAGCCGCTTGTCTTCGGCCTCGGCAGCGGTCTGTCATTCGGCTACTGGCATACGAAGAAGATGCCGACGCCATTCATCGGGGGCCGAATCAACCCCGACCGGTTGACTGCCAATATCACCGATTCGCTGGGCCTGCGGTTGACCGTTCGGGAGACGTCTTCGCTGAGGCGGGCCCGCGAGCAGCTGGTCCACGAGCTGGACTCGGGGACCGTGGTCGGCCTCAAGCTCGACCGCTTCCACCTCGACTACTCCACCGACCGCTACCGGTTCGCGGCCCACTACGTCGCCTGTGTCGGGTACGAGGACGACAGGTTCGCCCTGGTCGAGACCAGGCCACTGGGGCTTCAGTGGACCTCCGGCCACGCCCTGGCACGCGCCCGCGGCGCGCGCGGTCCGATGAGCTCACGGAACCTCTCGTTCACCGTCAAACCTCCCGAGGGCTCGCTACCCGAACTGGGTGACGTCGCCCGCCAATCCATTCGGACGACGGCCGAAAACTTCCTCAACCCCCCGATCTCCAACTTTGGATTCAGGGGCATGCGCAAAGCCGCCGATCTCACGGGTGTCCCTGAATTCCGTGACCTTTCGGACGCGTACCGCGTGGTGTCGAGGAAATGGACCGACGTGGCGGAACTCCTCCGCGAAGCGGGAACCGCCTCCTCCCGTGGCCCCATTGATCATGCGGCAAAGCTGGTGCATGAGCTCGCCGAGGAGGAGCGCTATCTGATCCGTCAGAAGGGCCCTAGTGCCGCCCGGTGCGCTGTCCGACCCGGAGGACGCTCAGATAGCGGCGTGACGCCCGGTCACCCATTCGGGTAAGGATGCGCTCGGCGATGGCGTCGAGCAGGGGCTCGCGGACATCGGGGTCGAGTCTCCGGTAGAGCGACGTCGAGCGAAGGTGATCGGCGAAGCCTTCCCCGTTGAACCACTGAACGGTCGGGTACCAGCGCACGATCGTTGGGCCGAACAGGCCGCCGGGGTCCTCGACCAGCCCCCAGCCCTCGTCGGTGCCGCGTACGTCGTCCTCGAGCGGCGGATGGCCCCAGCCAGGGTTCCCGGGGCAGAACCGCTCGTGGAGATCGGCGGTCTCGGCGTACACCTCCGGCTCTCCCGGCCGGCGGACAACGACGTTGCCGAGCAGCGCCAGCCGGCCTCCGGGACGGAGCACGTCGTGCGCTCGACGCCAGCCGATCGACGGGTCGACCCAGTGCCAGGAGGACGCGGCCACGAGGGCATCGAAGCGTGCGTCGCGGTCGTCCCACTCCTCGAATGTCGATGTCTCGACTTCGACGTCGGGGAAGGCGGCGAGCCGTCGGCGAGCGAGTGCGGCCATTTCCCGGCCCGGCTCGACGGCGGTCACCGAGCATCCGAGCGCTGCCAGCGAGCGCGTCGCCTGTCCGGTGCCGCAGCCCACCTCCAGCACCGACGACCTCTCGTCCATGCCGGTGATGTCGACAAGGTCCGCGAACAGCTCGTCGGGGTACCCCGGCCGGACCCGGTCGTAGACCTCCGCCACCTCGTTGAACACCCGACCGAGGTCTCGTCGATGCGCGTGCGTCTCCGGATCACCAGTCACGAGCGCACAAGCTATGAGGCTCATTCACGGGGACGCCACTGGTTGAATCGGCGGTGCCCGCCGGCCGGGCGGCCGGCGGGCACCGGGTGGGGGGACGGGTCAGCGGGTCACCAGCCGACGGCTACCTCGAGCCACTGCGGGTCGTTGTGCGAGACGAAGGAGGACTGGCCCGCGAAGTCGTCGTACGGGAAGCCGTAGGCGAGCTTGTCGATGGCGTGGTCGTGCCAGAACTTGGCGTAGTAGTTCGCCGGTGCGTCCTTGTAGTACTGGCCCGGATCCGACCACTGGTCCTCGGGCAGTTGCGCCACATGCCGGTTCAGCGCCGAGCACTTCCCCGCTTCGTTGGCCAGCACACCGGCGCAGCCGAAGATGTCGGACGTGGGTGCGTCGATGCCGACCGTCTTGGCGTAACCGCTCATGTAGTCCGCGTACTTGCCGCCCGCCCGGAAGTCGGGCACGCTGCCCGGCGCGAGGATCCGGTACGGCTTCTCGACCTCGGTCAGCGATGCGAACTCGGGCGGCATGGCGTCGGCGAACTTCTTCCAGGTGGCGTCCCGGTCCTCCTGGAACGTCTCGTAGTCCTCGCCGACCTGTGCGTCGAAGCCGTCGTGGGCGTGCAGTCGCATCGCCAGCTTCAGCGCGAACGCGTCCACGCGGGTGGTGTTGCCGTTGAAGACGTCGTCCCCGACGGTGAACTCGATGAAGTCGGAGTACTTGCTGTCGGGCGAGCCGAGGTGGAAGTACATCCGGCCCGCGGAGTTCGCCGGCATGTCGAGCGTGGGCTGCTCGGCGATCGAGTGTGTTTCGTTGTTGAACGTCCAGAAGACCTGGTCGTCCGGGTACTTTCCGTTCGTCCGGTTGAGGATCTTGACGGTGAGGACGTTCTTCGCGGGCGGGATGGTGCTCGTGTCGCCCCAGAAGTCGTCCGGCGGCTGGCCTTCGGCACGGGCGCTGTAGCGGCCGTTGTGGCTGTTGTGGCCTTCGGTGTCGGCGGCGGCCGACGGCATGGCGCCGAGGGAGCAGAACGTGGCGAGTGCCAGCGTGGCCGCCGCGGCGAGGCGGGCGGGGCCTCGGCGCCGGAGCGGCGGCAGTGCGGTGGGGGGCATGGTTCTCTCCTGGTGTGGGGGTAGGGCGAGGGCAGGTGGCCGCCCGCCGGGCGGCCCCCGTGTCCAGCCTTGACGAGCACTCAGGGCACCGACGCAACGCGGCGGGTCATGAGTGAGAGCGCTCTCACGAAGAGTTGTCGCGTTTCATGTCCTTGTCAAGGAGTTGGTCTTCAAGAAGTGAAGTGACCCTTGATCGCGGGCGGGGGTGGTGGGTGGTCAGCCGACCAGGTGCTCGGCGAAGAATGCGGTGAGTGCGGCCACGGCGGGGGTGACGTATTCGTCCCTGTCGTACAGGTCGATGTGGGTGGCGCCGTCGATGATGACCAGTTCCTTGGGCTCGGCCGCCTTCTCGATCGCTTCCCTGCTGAAGTAGGCGGTCTCCGCCTCCGAACCGGCGATCATCAGCAGGGGGCGGGGCGAGATGAGCCGGATCATCGCGTACGAGTCGTACTGGGCGATCAGGTCGATGCTGCGCAGCACCCATCCCTGGTTCGCGCGGGGGTGGTAGCCGCGCGGGGTGCGGTAGAACTCGTACGTCTCCCGGAACTGCCGGGTGGCGGTCTCCAGCAGTTCCTCGGCGTTGTCGGGAATCCACGCCTCGAGCCGAGGGGCCGCGCCGTGTGCTTCCGCGGTGCGCAGTGCCCCGGCCTGGTCGAGCATGGCCTGGAGGACCGCCGGGTCCTGTGTGCGGCCCAGACCCTCGCGGAACACCGACCCGAGGTCCCCGGCGCTGACCGTGGCGACGCTCTTGATGCGGTGGTCGGTCTGCGCGGCGTAGGGAACGTAACCGCCGGACGCGCAGATGCCCAGAGCCCCGATACGGTCCGGGTCGATGTCGTCACGAGTGGTCAGATAGGTCACGGCGGACTTGATGTCCTCGGCTCGCTGGAAGGGGTTCTCCAGACCTCGCGGCTCGCCCTCGCTCTCGCCCTGGTAGGCGGCGTCGAAGACGAGCGCGGCGAACCCTGCGCCGGCCAGACGCTCGGCGTAGACGCTCGGGCTCTGTTCCTTCACACCGCCTCCGGGGTGGGAGATGACAACGGCCGGCAACCGGCCGCCGGTGTGGTCATCGGGGATGAAGAGAATCCCGGCGATGGCGAGGTGGTCGCTGGGGAAGGTGACGTTGGCCTTCACGGTTCTGTGGCTCCTGGGTGGGGGCGGGTGAGGAAGTGCCGTGACCGCGGACAGGGCGGATTCCTCCGGTGGGGCCGTCCGTCTCGGGGCGGGCCGTCCGCCGGTCATGTCACCGACATTCGCACGCGGTACGGAGGCGGGTAAGGGGCGTCCTCTGTCCCCGGACAACGCTGTCCTGGGACACGCCAGGCCCCCTGTCACGGGCCTCGTTGTTTGTCAGACTTGTGGCTATGAGCAGCAGCGACGCGCACCACAGCGAACTGGGCGCCTTCCTCAAGGCGCGGCGCAGGGAGCTGAGCCCGGCCCGGGTCGGGCTGCCCGATTCGGCGGGCAGGCGCAGGGTCAAGGGCCTGCGCCGGGAGGAAGTGGCCCTGCTGGCGTCGATCAGCCCCGACTACTACACGCGTCTGGAGCAGGGCCGCCGCCAGGCTTCCGAACCGGTACTGGACACCCTCGCGCGCGTTCTCCGGCTCGACGACGGCGAGCGTGCCTACATGTTCGAACTGTCCGGCCGGGACGCCGCCCGGCCCCGTCGGCGCACCACGCAGAAGGTCCACCCGCAGCTGCGGCGGCTGCTGGACGACCTCGCCACCACGCCGGCCGTCGTCCTGGGCCGGCGTACGGACATCCTCGCCTGGAACCCCATGGCCGCCGCACTGTTCACCGACTTCGCGCGCATCCCGGTGGAGAAACGCAACTTCGTACGGCTTGTTTTCCGCGAACCGGCCATCAGAGCGCTGTACCCGGACTGGGACTGGGTGGCACAGACCAGCCTGGCGCAGCTGCGCATGGAGGCCGCCAGGGACCCGAAGGACCCACGGCTGGCCAGACTGGTGGGCGAGCTGTCACTTCAGGACCCCGACTTCCGGCGGTGGTGGGGCGCCCATCGTGTCGCCGTCCAGGGCACGGGCACGAAAGTCCTGCACCATCCGGTCGTCGGCGAGCTCACCCTCGACTGGTCCTTCCTCACCTGCGCCGACGACCCCGACCAGCAGCTGATCACCCTGACCGCCGAGCCCGGCACACCCAGCCACGACCGGCTGCGCATCCTCGCTTCATGGGCCGCGCGATCCGTCGGCCACCCCGTGGCAGACGGCTGACGCAGGCCGTTCAGCTACGGCTCGCCGCGCCGTAGCGCAGCCCGTCATAGAAGATCGCGGTGATGCGTACCGCATCGTCCTCCCACCCCTTGGCGCGCATTCCGCAGATGCCGCCGAGCGCGCGCAGAAGGACGCGTCCGCTGACGCCGTGGCGGATGGCACCGGCGGCAACCCCCGCGGCGAGCAGCTCATCAAGGGCACGAGCCATCTCGGCGCGCGCGTCGTCGAAGATCGGGGAGTCCGTCGCCATGATGCTCTCCAGCGCCTCGGCCATGCCTTTGCCCACGGCCGAGTGCTCCACGAGCAGCAGGAGGAAGCGGCGCAGAGCCTCGTCCGGGGCGTACTCCGCGAGCAGCCGAGCAGGGGCCGCGCAGAGCTCGGCGACCTCCTGGCGGTACACCTCCGCGACCAGCGCTTCGCGCGTCTCGAAGTGGCGGTACAGCGTGCCGACCGCCACCCCGGCTCGCCGGGCGATCTCCTCCACGTGGGCGGCGGCGTCGCCGGTGAGGAATGCCTCACGGGCCGCGGCCAGGAGCGCTTCGCGGTTACGGCGGGCATCGGCGCGCAACGGGCGTGATGACGGCAACAGTCCTCCATAAGGTGAGTCGGACTCCGGTTGTGTGTGCAGTTTCCGTAGCCGGTTTCCGGAGTCCAGTTCACCTTACTGAAGGAGTACGCGCATGACGATCGTGGATGAGGGGCTCAGCGGCCTGCGGGTGCTGGTCACCGGTGGCAGCCGTGGACTGGGAGAGGCGACGGCCCGTCGCTTCGCCGCGGCCGGCGCGACCGTACTGACGGCCTCGCGCACCGCGCCCCCCGAAGACCTGCCGGCCACCTTCTTCCCCGTGGACCTGCGGTCCGAGGAGGGCGTGGCGGACCTCGGCCGACGCGTGCTGGACAGCGTCGGTGGCATCGACGTCCTGGTCGACAACGCGGGAGCCGCGACCGCCCCGATGCCGACCCTGAAGCGGTCCGACGCGTCCTGGCTCGCCGACCTGGAGATGAACCTGCTCAGCGCCGTCCGGATCGACCGGGCCCTGGTTCCCGGGATGGTCGAGCGCGGCTCCGGCGTCGTGGTACACGTGTCCTCGATCGCGAGTCGGCTCCCACAGCGTGCCGACGCGTCGTACGCCGCGGCGAAGGCAGCGCTCAACGCGTACAGCCGCGAGCTGGCGACAGAGGTGGGAGAGCACGGCGTCCGCGTGGTGTGCGTGCTGCCCGGCTTCGTCGCCACGGAGGGAGCGGTCGGCCATCTCCAGCAGATGGCCGACCGCCAGGGGGTCGCCTTTGACGAGGTGAAGCAGCAGATCGTGGACCAGCTGAAGGTGCCGATGGGGCGTCCCGGTGAACCCGAGGACGTCGCGGAGATGATCGCGTTCCTCGCCTCCGACCGCGGCAAGTGGCTCACCGGGGCCGAGTTCCGGGTCGACGGCGGCATCATCCCGGTGGTCTGAGCCGTACTCCACACCCGCGGCATGAGGAGGAACAGCCACCAGCCCGGCGAACCGCCGGTGGCGCGGTCAGATCACGCGGAAGAGGTCGGCGGCCGCGTGGACGTCGGTGAGGTCCTCGATGGAGCGGAGGTTGTCGCACAGTGCCTCCAGGACCGAGCCGGTCTCGGCGGCACGCGGGGCGCCGATGGCCACGCCGAAGACCCGGAAGCCCAACCGGTGTTTGGCGTCCTTCCAGCCGCGCATCCACTCCTCGGTGACACCGCATTCGTCGTCGGTGATCATCACGATGTCGCCGCGTGTGCGGGCGGCGTCGTTGAACTCCTCCTCCAGCAGCCCGGCGGCCGCCGTCAGCGGTGCCTGGTAGCTGGTGCCGCCGCCGAGGAAGGTCTCCGCGAAGTCGAGGATCCGGTCGATACCGGCGGGCCGCGGCGCGTCGGCGGGGAAGCGGAAGACCTGGAGCTTGTCGGCGGCGGAGAACAGGATGCCGACGAAGTCACGCCCCGCGTGGCGGGCCTGGTCCAGCAGCGCCAGGGCGCACGCCTTGGACCACGCCTCCCGGGTGACGCCGCCGGGCCCCGCCGCGTACATGGAGTGCGAGGTGTCCACGCACGCGATGATGGCGCCCTGGCCGGTGGTCTGCTCTCCCTGGGCGTCGTAGAGCATCAGCTCCCCGGCGGCGTAGCGCGCGGCGAACACGGCGCGCAGCTCGGGCAGGCCGAGGCCCGCCAGCTCGGAGGGGATGACACGGGAGAGGTCGTTCCCGAGCGTGACGCCGACCAGCTCACCGGTGGCGTTCTCCATCTTGCGGGCGCGCTCACCGTCGGCCATCTGCCGGAAGCGGCCGATCAGTTCGGCCCACCGGGCGAGGCGGCCGGTGCGCAGCCGCTCGGCGAGCCGGGCGCGCTCGTCGAACGGCATCCGCTCCAGCCGGCCGGGGGCCACGCCCCATGCCCGCATCACCGCGGCCTCCTCCCGTACCGCCTCGGCGGCCTTGCCCGCCGCGTTCCGCGCGGCGGCGCGGATGCCGGGGGCCGCCGCCGCGAGGGCCTGCGTGGCGTGCTGGGCGGCTCGCCGCGCAGCGGCGTCGGAGGCCTCGGCGGCGTCGATCGCCCGGCGTACGGCGTCGGCGGCCGGGGACGGCACGGTGCCGTCCCTGCCGGCCTCGTCCGCGGCCCGCTGGAGCGCCTCGTCCACGGCGGCCGCCGCGCCGTCGGCGTCCTGCTGGGCCCGGTTCGCCCGCTCGGCCCGCTCCCGGGCCTCCCGGGAGCGCTCCAGCATCCCGCGCACCGCGGCGGCCTGGGCGAGCACGGCCATGGCGGCGGCGTACGGGTCGCCGGCCGTCTCCCGGCGCAGCTCGGCGAACTCCGGTGACTCCACCAGTGACGAGACGACCTGGTGGTTCACCAGCCGGGAGGGGGTCATCTCGGCGCGCTCGCGCAACCGCGGCCTGACCTTGTAGGCGGCCAGGAACACGTCGGTGAGGAGGTCGGTGGCGTGGTCGTGGCGCTCGGTGAGCTCCTCGGCCACCTCGCGCAGTCCGGCCGACTGCTCATAGGTGTCGCGCCAGGTGATCCGGTCGAACCGGTCCGCGACCACGGCCGCGGTGTGCCGTACGAGAGCGGTGGCGGACCGGCCCAGCCACGTTCCGGCCCGGCTCGCCAGTTCGTCGAGCGCGGGCTCGTCGCGCTTGCTCACAGCTGGGCCTGCACCATGCTCGCGTCCACGCCGAGGGCCTCGGTGAGCACACGGGCCCGGACGGCGCGCTGGCGGCCGGTGACCCGGTCGATGGCGGCGGTCGAGCGACCGGCCCGCGCCGCGTCCTCGCGCAGCTTCTCCAGCCGCTTCCCCGTCATGGCGAGCTTGTTGTGGGCCTGTCTGATGACCCACTCGCTCAGCGCCTCGCGGGACTGCCCGGCCATGGCGTCGAGCTGGGCCTCCAGCTCATCGAGGGCGTCGGCGAGGTCGAGCGCCTCCTTGGCGTCGGGGTTGACCAGGTGCAGCACCTCGCGCTCGACGGTCGGGCGTTCGGCGGGGGAGTCCCACAGCACATGCGTCAGCACCGACAGGTCGGTCTCGGCGACCGCCGGGCGGCCGTCGAGGTACGCGGACGCCTGGAGCAGGCCCACCGCCTGCCGCCAGCGGCGGTCGGAGGCGATGAGTTCCTTGCGGCGCAGGGCGGCCCGCAGCGTGCACACCGCGTCCACGATCGCGTCGGGGACGTCCACGGCCGGGACGGCCTCGGCCACGGCGTGCCGCAACGCCGCGAGCTCGACCGTGGTCCGTGGCGGTGTCGCCGGGCGGCTGACGGCGGAGCGGACCAGCGCGGCGAAGTTCGAGGGGTCTTCCAGGTACCCGACCTCGATGCGCACCAGCAGCCGGTCGTAGATCGCCGCCGAGTCCTCTCCGCCGGGCAGTTCGTTGCTCGCCGTGATGGCCCCGATCAGCGGGCAGCGGATCGGCTCGCCGCCGTTCTCGGGGTGGTAGATCCGCTCGTTGAGGAAGCCCAGCGTCTCGTTGAGCGCCGCCGTGGAGCACTTGAAGATCTCGTCGATGAACGCGATGTGGGCGGTCGTGGCACGGCCGTCGTAGACCTGGCGGTACTCACCCCGGGCCAGCGCGGCCACGTCGATGGGACCGAACATCCGCGTGGGCGCGGTGAACTTCGACAGCAGGATCTCCCAGTACGCCGCGCCCTCGACCCTGCCCGTGAGGTCCCGGGCCAGCTCGGACTTCGCCGTCCCGGGCGGGCCGAGCACCAAGGAGTGCTGCCCGGCCAGCAGCGTCACCACCAGCGTCCGCACCACGTCGGCGCGCTCGTAGAAGCGGTCCGACAACTCGTCGGTGATGGCCCGCAGCCTCTTGGCGGTGTCCTGCGCGTCCGGCGTGTCGTGTGCGTCCACGTCCTGTGTGTCCTGTGTGCCCGGCGTGTCCTGCGCGTCCGGCGTGTCGTGTGCGTCCATGCCGACATTCAACTCCCGGCCCGCGACGCCCTGTTCAATCCCCCCGCCAGCGCGTCGAATGCGAGCGCCAGACGACGTTGATGCGCGGCACCGACTTCGTCGATGTCCGCTCCGGCGAGTCGTCGCTTCACCGTGTCGACGGCAACCGTGCGGTACGCGGCGACGAGCAGGGCCGCGGTCAGCGTGCTGTCGCCGGAGAAGCGAGTGTCGGCGTCGAGTTCCGCCGCGAGTGCCTCCTCCATCTCGGCCGCGAAGAGGCGAAGCCGTGCGATCAGCGCGGGGGACGCCATCACGGTGCGCAGAAACGGCTCGACACCCTCCCCGAGCCCGGACAGCACATGGCGTTCCGTGGCCAGTGCGAGGGCGGCTCGGCGCATGGCTTCGACGGGCTCCAGGTCATCCGCGCGCTCGCGGAGCACGGTGCGCACGGTGTCGAGGGCCTCCGGAAAGCGGTCGAACAGGAGGTCCTCTTTGCGGTCGAAGTGTGCGAAGACCGTCACCTTCGACACTCCGGCGGCCGCGGCGACCTCGTTGATGGTCACGTCATCGAACCCGCGCTCCAGAAACAGCTGGGTTGCGACGGAGGCGATGCGAGCCCGGGTCTGCGCTCCGCCACGGTCCCCTCGATTCGGCATGTGACAACGCTAGCCCTTCCCGTTACCTTTATCGAGTAAGTTTACCGGGTAAAGGCAGAAGGAGCGTGTCATGCGGCGCAGCGATGTGATCGTCGTCGGAGCCGGGCCCACGGGCCTCTTCCTCGCCGGCGAACTGGCGCTCCAGGGCGTACGGGTGATGGTCCTGGAGCGGCTCCGGGAGCCCGATCCGACGATCAAGGCCGGGTCGATCAATGTCGCCGGCGCGGAAATCCTCGACCGGCGCGGGCTGTTGCCGGCCGCGGAGGATGTGCAGCGCCGGCTGCTGGCGTCCGTCGGTGCCTTCGCCGGCCATGGCCGGAAGAACGCCCTCGTGAACCAGCTGGACCGGGATGCGGGGGGCGCGCGCCGCTTCCCGGTCGCCGGGCATTTCGCGGGCATGCTGTTCCGCGATGAGCTGGTCGATCAGGGCGATCCGGCGCTGGCCGCGCACACCGCGGCCTCGGGCGGCGTCCTTGTGCCCCAGTACGATCTCGAGCTGCTGCTCGGGGAGCACTGCGCCCGTCTCGGCGTGGAGGTCCGCCGGGGTGTCGAGGTGCACGGTGTACGCGGTGTGCGTGGTGTAGGTGGCACGCGACCCGCGGAAGCGGACCTCACCGAGGACGCCGATGTCGTGGTGGAGACCAGCGCGGGTGAGATGACGGCCGGGTGGGTCGTCGCGGCCGACGGCGGCCGCAGCGCGATCCGCAGGCAACTGGGCATCGGCTTCACCGGCACCGATCCGCAGCTGGTGGGGTACCAGGCGGTGGCCGATTTCGACGACCCCGGCGAGCTGAGCCGCGGCTGGACGTGGACACCCCGCGGCATCTACGCCTATGGCCCGATCCCCGGGCGCATTCTCGTCGCTCGCTTCGGCCCGCGGCCGCAGGACCGCGACGCCCCCGTCACGCTCGACGAACTCCAGGCGGTGATACGCGATGTCACCGGGGTCGATGTGACGCTCAAGGGCCTGCGCGGCCGTGCGACCCGCTGGTCCGACAACGCCCGGCAGGCCCAGTCCTACCGTCGCGGCCGGGTGCTGCTCGCGGGCGATGCCGCGCATGTGCACGCGCCGTTCAGCGGCCAGGGGCTGAACCTCGGCCTCGGCGACGCGGTCAATCTCGGCTGGAAGCTCGCCGCGACCGTGCGGGGACACGCTCCGGCCGGACTGCTCGACAGCTACGAGAGCGAACGCCACCCGATCGCGGCGTGGGTGCTCGACTGGACGCGGGCGCAGGTCGCCCTGATGCGTGGCGACGAACACACCGCGCGGCTGCGCGAGGTCGTCGGCGGTGAACTGTTCACCGTGCCGGGCGTGATGAACCGCGTGGTCGCGCTGACGTCCGGTATCACGCAGCGCTATGACGTGGCGGATGGGGCGGCGGGGCCGGTCGGCTCGATCGCCGGGGATGTCGCGCTGTCCTCCGGCGACCGGCTCGCCGACCACGCCCACGACGGCCGTTTCGTCCTCGTCGACCGTTCACCCGACGGGCGCTTCGCCGAGGCCGTGCGCCCGATGGAGCACCGGATCGCGTACGTGGCGGATCCCGCCCCCGCCACGTCGCCACCCAGCCTGCTCGTACGTCCCGACGGTGTCATCGTCTGGGCCGACTCACGCGACACCGCCTCCGACGCCGCCACGTCCGACACCGCCACGTCCGACCACGGCGTCCTCAAGGAACTCGACGCCGCGATTCAGCGGTGGATCGACACACACTGAGCATGCCGTCTCCGCTCACCGCCCCAGGATCCGGTCGACATCGGCCATCTGCCCGGCCGTGAGCGGCCCCTTCGCGATCGCGCCCGCGTTCTCCTCGGCCTGGGCGACCGTACGGAAGCCGGGGATCGGGATCGTCCGCGGGCTGCGGGCCCAGATCCAGGCGAGGGCGCCCTGCGCGAGGGTACGGCCGTCGCTGGTGAGGATGGACCGAAGGGCGTCGACCCGCCGCAGCCAGGCCGGGTCCGCGCCCGCGTTCGCGATGAACCCCGGCAGCCAGGCGGGCGGCGCGTTGCGGATGTCCCCGTCGTCCAGGGCGCGTCCGGCGGTGTGCTTGCCGGCGAGCAGCCCCATGGCGAGGGGGCTGCGGTTGATGCTGGCGAGGTCCGACTCGGCGCAGAGCGCGAGAAGTTCGGGCGCGTCCTGGAGGATGTTCAGGCGGTGCTGGACGGCCGCGCAGTGCGGGCCCTCGGCGAAGACGGCGGCCCGGGCGGGGTCATCGGTGCTCCACGCGTACGCGCGGATGAGCCCCTCGCGCACCAACTCCTCGCAAACCTCGCGGAGTTGGACGGCCCGTTCGGGGTCCGCGTCGGAGATGTGGAGCTGATACAGGTCGACATGGTCCGTGTTCAGGCGTTGCAGCGAGGCTGTCAGGGCGCGGCGTACATGCTCCGGGGAGTCGTCCTGGCCCTCGCGGATCCGGGTCCGCTCGTCGAAGACATTGCCCCATTTCGTGGCGACGACGACATCGCCGCGGTGCTTGCCGAGGGCGCGGCCGAGCACGCGTTCGCTGTGGCCGGTGCCGTACGCGTCGGCGGTGTCGAAGAAGGTGACGCCGAGGTCGAGTGCGCGCCGGATCGCGCGCACCGACTCGTCGTCGTCGACCTTGCCCCAGCCCAGGGGCTGCCCGTCGGTGGACCGCCACTCACCGCCGATGGCCCAGCAGCCGAAGCCGAGGGGGCTCACGTCGATGCCGCTGCGGCCCAGCGTTCTGTTGTGCGCCATGGTCTCCATGCCGGTGAACGGTAGGAGTTGAAGCGCACACGAAGGCAAGCCCCGGTCATGGGCGCCACCGGCGCCCATGACCGGGCCGATGGCTCAACGGCCGTAGTAGCTGTCGAAGTTCTTCGAGAACTCGCTGCCGTTGAAGCCGTCCCAGTTGATCGACCAGGCCATCAGCCCGCGGAGGGCGGGCCAGCTGCCGTGGGGCTCATAGCCGCCGCAGTCGCTCTTCTTCGTCAGGCAGTTGAGGGCCTTGGTCACATCACCGGGCGTGGTGTGGCCGTTGCCCGCGTTGGGGCTCGCGGGCAGACCGATCGCCACCTGGGACGGGTCCAGCGCGGGGAAGACGTTGTCGGTGTCGCCCGCGACGGGGAAGCCGCTGAGCAGCATGTCGGTCATCGCGATGTGGAAGTCGGCATTGCCCATATTGTGGAACTGGTTGTCGAGCCCCATGATCGGTCCGGAGTTGTAGTCCTGGACGTGCAGCAGGGTGAGATCGTCCCGTAGCGCGTGGATGACCGGCAGATACGCCCCGGAGCGGGGGTCCTGGCCGCCGGAGGGGCCCGAGCCGTAGAACTGGTAGCCCAGCTGTACGAAGAAGGTTTCCGGAGCCATGGTGAGGACGAAGTCGGATCCGTACTTCGCCTTGAGCGACTTCACGGCCGCGATGAGATTGACGATCGAGGGGGTCTTCGGGTTCTTGAAGTCGGTGTCGCCGTCGTCCAGTGACAGCGAGTGGCCCTCGAAGTCGATGTCGAGGCCGTCCAGTCCGTACTTGTCGATGATCGCCCCGACCGACTCGACGAACTTGTCGCGGGCGGCGGTGGTGGTGAGCTGCACCTGACCGTTCTGCCCGCCGATGGATATCAGCACCTTCTTGCCCGCGGCCTGCTTGGCTTTGATGGCGGCCTTGAACTCGTCCTCCGACTCGACGTTCGGGCATTCGCTCTGGGGGCAGAGGCTGAAGCGGATGTCGCCGGAGGTGGTGGAGGTGGGTTCGCCGAAGGCCAGGTCGATGATGTCCCAGCTGTCGGGGACGTCGGCCATCCGGGTGTATCCGGAGCCGTTGGCGAAGCTCGAGTGCAGATAGCCCACGAGCGCGTGCTCGGGGAGTGCCGCCTTCGTGGTGGCGGAGGTGGTACCCGCGTCGGCGGTCGTCGTCGAGACCGTGGCGAGCAGCCCGGCCGCGGCGACGGAGGCGCACACGCCGGTCAGGACCTTCTTGCT